>NZ_JBHYIG010000092.1:7062-30677 GCF_042740015.1 Streptomyces sp. NPDC059037 | reverse complement strand
TATCCCGGCGGCGCCGATGTGGTTGGGGGCGCCACCGACCATCGGCGGCGGCTCGCGCGCGTGGGGGGTGAGGCCGAAGACCGGGGCGTGGAACGGCGGATCGTCGCCCCACCAGCCGTTCCACTTCCGGTCCCACGCGCCGCGTACGGGGCCGAACATGTTGCGGCCCATGATGAACGCCTCGGCCGCGCCCAGCTGGTCGACCTCGGCCCGGTTCTCCTCCGGTGTCTCGAACATCCAGGCGTGCAGCTTGTTGCCCCAGCCGTCGCCGCCGTCGGCGCCGAACGGGCGTTCCTCGGTCTGGTCGGGCCCGGCCGAGTACCCGTCGGCGGAGATCGTGAGGTCGCAGATCACCCTGCCCCTGTGTTCGGTCATCGCTCTCTCTCCTCCTCGGAGCGGCCTGCGTCACCGTCTCGGTGAGCTTCCCGTCAAGCATCCGCGAAGAGGAACGCGAGCGCCCGTCAGAGCCTCATCAAGGACCACGCCGTCCTCTTGAGACGCGGGCGTCCCGCCGGTTGGATGAGGGACGTGAACAGCTTCTCGCGCCGTGACGACCGGCCGCCTCATACGGCGGTGCCGGTTCCGCGCGCTGTTCACCCGACGGTGCGCTGACACCGCACCTCTTCCAACGGCCGTACGCGGCCTGCGCGTTGCCCGCGCCTGCGCACACGCACAGCCCCCACCCGGGGCCGTCTGGCCTGCGTCGCGCCCACTCACGCATCCTCACGAACCCTCATGAACCCCAGGAACAAGACAATGTCTTCTGCACCACTGTCCGGACGGACCTTCCTGATCACCGGAGCCACCTCCGGGATCGGCTACGAGACCGCTCGCCTCCTCGCCGAACGCGGCGCCACCGTGCTGGTGCACGGCCGCACCGCCGATGACGCGCAGGCGGCGGCCGACCGCCTCGTCGCCACCGCCGGCATCGACGCCGACCGGCTCCGCGCGTTCGCCGCCGACTTCACCCGCCTCGACGAGGTCGAGCGCCTGGCGCACCGCGTGGTGGCCGAACACCCGCGGCTGGACGTCCTGGTGAACAACGCGGGCATGGCAGCCCCGGAGCGGCACACCATCACCCCGGACGGCAACGAGATCGCCTTCCAGGTGAACTTCCTCGCGCACTACCTGCTCACCGGACTCCTTGAGCCCGCGCTCACGACCGACCCCGGTGGCCGCGTCGTCAACGTCTCGTCCTCGCTGCACCGCACGGCGTCCATCCAGTGGAACGACCCGAACCGCGCCCGCCGTTACTCGCGGCTCGCCGCGTACGCGCAGTCGCAGCTCGCGCTGACGGTCTTCGCTTCGGACCCGCGCGTCACGGCGGTCTCGGTGCACCCCGGCGTGTGCGAGACGGCGCTGATGCCGTTGTACGCCAACGAGGGCGTGTCCCCGGCGCAGGGCGCGGCGCATGTGGTGCGGCTGTGCGACCCGGCGACGGAGATCGTCAACGGCGCGTACTACGACCGTGAAGAGCGGGTCGAGCCGGCCGCGGCCGCCACGGAGGACCGCACCGTCAAGCGCCTCAGCAAGCTCGCGGACCTGCTGGTCGGCCACACCGCCACCACTTGAAGAGGCCGGCTGAAGGGCGCCGGCGCGCGTACGTCCACCACGTCACCGGCAGCCCTGCCGTCAGGCGGTCGTCAACGTGGCCGGGTGCGGCGTCAGTGGCGCGTCAAGGGTCGGGCGCGGCGGTGCACCTGGTCCTGTGACGCCCCTAGCGTCGCCTCATGGCCCGACGCATGACGCGCCCCGCACGGCGCACCCCCGGTGGCCCGGAGACTCCCGGCCCCACGGAGCACGACCCGTGCACGCACGCCCCGTGGACGCACGACCGCACCTGGGCCGGTGACGCCCGCTCCGCCGCGGCGTGCGGCGCGCTGCTCTTCGGGCTGCTGCTCGTGCTCGACGCGGCGACCGGCCGGCTCGACGTCCGGGGCGCGCTCCTGTGGCTCGGCCTGGGCGCGCTGCTCTTCGCCGTCCTGACACCTCCGCGTGTCAGGGCCCGCCCGGAGGTCCTGGTCTCCCAGGGCCTGCTGCGGCGGCGGTGCGTCCGGCTCGACGGCCTTGTCGCCGTGCGCCGCGACGACGGCATCGCGCCGCGCCTCGTCCTGCGGGACGCCTCCGGCGGACAGGTCGTGCTCGACCCCGACGTACTGATCGCCAATCCGCCGCTGTGGCGTCTCGTGGCGGACGGCGCCCGGACGTCCGCCGAGCGTGGATCGCTGCTGTGCGGGGCGACGGCGCTGCGCCGGATCGCGGAGCGCGTCGAACATGACAGAGCCGAAGCGGTCTTCAGGGCGTCCGGGCTCCACTAGCCGAGGCACGCGGGGGCCGCCGAGGGACGCGTATGCGCCGGTCAGAGGCGCCCTCCGCCGTAGCCGTCCGCTCGTTTGAGATCAAGAGAGTTCGGAAGAGGTCAAGGTCACAGCCCTACCCGGCACCGAGTGCCAGGGATTCCGCCCTAGCATCATGCCCATGACGGTCCTGCCTGACGACGGGCTTTCGCTGGCCGCCGAGTTCCCTGATGCGACCCATGAGCAGTGGCAGCGCCTGGTGGAAGGCGTACTGCGCAAATCGGGTAAGGACGTATCGGGATCGGCCGCCGAGGAAGCGCTGTCCACCGCGCTCGAGGACGGGCTCAGCACCCGCCCCTTGTACACCGCCCGAGAAGCCGCGCCCGACGCCGGCTACCCGGGTTTCGCCCCCTTTGTCCGGGGCGGCGGCGCCGCGGGCACTGCCGCGTCCGGCTGGGACGTACGCCAGCGGCACGCGACCACGGACCCGGCGCGGACCAACGAGACGGTGCTCGCGGACCTGGAGAACGGCGTCACGTCGCTCTGGCTCGGCGTGGGCGCAGGCGCGCTTCCGGTGTCCGGACTCGCCCGGGCGCTCGACGGCGTCTTTCTCGACCTGGCCCCCGTCGCCCTGGACGCGGGCGCCGAATTCGAGCCCGCCGCACGTGAGTTGTTCCGTCTGTACGAGGAGCGCGGCATCGCCGAGGACACGGCGCGCGGCACCCTGGGCGCGGACCCGCTCGGGCACGAGGCGCGCACCGGTGAGCGGCTCGACGCCGCGGCCGCCGTCGAGCTGGCCCGCGTCTGCGGGGAGCGGTACCCGAACCTGCGGGCGCTGACCGTGGACGCCCTGCCGTACCACGAGGCGGGCGGCTCGGCCGCGCAGGAGCTCGGCGCCTCCCTGGCCACGGGCGTGGCCTACCTGCGCGAGCTGACCGGCGCCGGGCTCTCGGTCGAAGCGGCCTGCGCCCAGCTGGAGTTCCGGTACGCGGCCACCGCCGACCAGTTCCTGACCATCGCCAAGCTGCGTGCCGCGCGGCGCCTGTGGGCGCGGGTGGCCGAGGTCTGCGGTGCTCCGCAGGCCGGTGCCCAGCGGCAGCACGCCGTGACGTCGCCGGTGATGATGTCGCGCCGTGATCCGTGGGTGAACATGCTGCGGACGACGGTGGCCTGCCTCGGCGCGGGTGTCGGCGGCGCCGACGCCGTGACCGTCCTGCCGTTCGACCACTCGCTGGGCCTGCCGGACGCCTTCGCGCGCCGTATCGCCCGCAACACGTCGACGATCCTCCTGGAGGAGTCGCATCTGGCCCGGGTGATCGACCCGGCGGGCGGCTCCTGGTACGTGGAGCGGTTCACGGACGAACTCGCCCACGCAGCCTGGGAGTTCTTCCAGGAGATCGAGGGCGCGGGCGGCCAGGCCGCGGCCCTGCGCTCCGGTCTGGTCGGCGAGCGTCTCGCCGCGACCTGGGCCAAGCGCAGCAAGAAGCTCGCCACGCGCCGTGAACCGATCACCGGTGTCAGCGAGTTCCCGAATCTGACGGAGCGTCCGGTCGAGCGCGAGGCCTCCCCCGCGGAGCCGTCGGGCGGGCTGCCGCGCGTGCGCCGCGACGAGGCGTACGAAGCGCTGCGCGCCCGTTCGGACGCGCACCTCGCGGCGACCGGGGCCCGCCCCCGCGTGTTCCTCGCCGCGCTCGGCCCCGCCGCCGCGCACACCGCACGGGCCTCGTTCGCCGCCAACCTCTTCCAGGCCGGCGGCATCGAAGCCGTCCACGACCCGGTGTCGGTGGACGCGACGACGGCCGCCGAGGCCTTCAAGGCCAGCGGCGCGACGGTGGCGTGCCTCTGTTCCAGCGACGCGCTCTACGAGGAGCAGGCCGAAGCGGTCGCCGATGCGCTCAAGTCGGCAGGCGCGCAAAGGGTGTTCCTCGCCGGACGCCCCGCCGAGCACAAAGCCGTCGACGCGTACGTCTTCGCGGGCTGTGACGCCGTGTCCGTGCTCTCCTCCACCCTCGACCACATGGGAGTGGCGTAATGCGGATCCCCGACTTCTCCGGTGTCGACCTGACCTCGGAGGCTCCCTCCGACGTCTCCAAGGACCAGTGGCGCAGCGCCGTCAAGGAGTCCTCGGGCAAGGCCGACGACGACCTCCTGTGGGAGACCCCGGAAGGCATCGCGGTCAAGCCGCTGTACACGGGCGCCGACCTGGAGGGCCTCGACTTCCTCCAGACGTATCCGGGTGTGGCGCCGTATCTGCGCGGCCCCTACCCCACGATGTACGTCAACCAGCCCTGGACGATCCGGCAGTACGCGGGATTCTCCACGGCCGAGGAGTCCAACGCCTTCTACCGCCGCAACCTCGCGGCAGGACAGAAGGGCCTCTCGGTCGCCTTCGACCTGCCGACGCACCGCGGCTATGACAGCGACCACCCGCGCGTGACGGGCGACGTCGGCATGGCGGGCGTCGCGATCGACTCCATCTACGACATGCGCCAGCTCTTCGACGGCATCCCGCTGGACAAGATGACGGTGTCGATGACGATGAACGGCGCGGTGCTTCCCGTACTCGCCCTCTACATCGTGGCCGCCGAGGAACAGGGCGTACCGCCCGAGAAGCTGGCCGGGACCATCCAGAACGACATTCTCAAAGAGTTCATGGTCCGCAACACCTACATCTATCCGCCCAAGCCATCGATGCGGATCATCTCCGACATCTTCGCGTACACCTCGCAGAAGATGCCGCGCTACAACTCCATCTCGATCTCCGGCTATCACATCCAAGAGGCGGGCGCGACGGCCGACCTGGAGCTCGCGTACACCCTCGCCGACGGCGTGGAGTACCTGCGGGCCGGTCAGGAAGCGGGCCTGGACGTCGACGCGTTCGCGCCGCGGCTCTCCTTCTTCTGGGCGATCGGCATGAACTTCTTCATGGAGGTCGCCAAGCTCCGCGCGGCGCGCCTCCTGTGGGCGAAGCTGGTCAAGCAGTTCGACCCGAAGAACGCCAAGTCGCTCTCCCTGCGCACCCATTCGCAGACCTCCGGCTGGTCGCTCACCGCGCAGGACGTGTTCAACAACGTCACGCGTACGTGCGTCGAGGCGATGGCGGCGACCCAGGGCCACACCCAGTCGCTGCACACGAACGCACTGGACGAGGCGCTCGCCCTGCCGACCGACTTCTCCGCGCGCATCGCCCGCAACACCCAGCTGCTCATCCAGCAGGAGTCGGGCACGACGCGGACCATCGACCCGTGGGGCGGCAGCGCCTACGTCGAGAAGCTCACGCACGACCTGGCGCGCCGCGCCTGGCAGCACATCGAGGAGGTCGAGGCGGCCGGCGGCATGGCCAAGGCCATCGACGCGGGCATCCCGAAGCTGCGCGTCGAGGAGGCCGCGGCCCGCACCCAGGCGCGGATCGACTCCGGACGCCAGCCGGTCATCGGCGTCAACAAGTACCGCGTGGAGACGGACGAGCAGATCGACGTCCTGAAGGTCGACAACTCGTCCGTACGCAGCCAGCAGATCGCCAAGCTGAAGCGGCTGCGCGAGGAGCGCGACGAGGCGGCCTGCCAGGACGCGCTGCGGGCGCTGACGGCGGCTGCCGAGCGGGCCCCCGGTCCGGGCCTGGAGGGCAACCTCCTCGCACTGGCGGTCGACGCGGCCCGCGCCAAGGCGACCGTCGGCGAGATCTCGGACGCCTTGGAGGCCACGTATGGCCGCCACGCGGGGCAGATCCGTACGATCTCCGGTGTGTACCGCACCGAAGCAGGCTCGTCCCCGTCCGTGGAGCGCACCCGTACGCTCGTCGAGTCCTTCGAAGAGGCCGAGGGGCGCAGGCCGCGCATCCTGGTCGCCAAGATGGGCCAGGACGGGCACGACCGCGGCCAGAAGGTCATCGCCACCGCCTTCGCCGACCTCGGCTTCGACGTGGATGTCGGCCCGCTCTTCCAGACCCCGGCGGAGGTCGCGCGCCAGGCCGTGGAGGCGGACGTGCACATCGTCGGCGTCTCCTCGCTGGCGGCGGGGCATCTGACCCTCGTACCGGCGCTGCGCACCGAGCTCGCCGCCGAGGGCCGCGAGGACATCATGATCGTCGTGGGCGGCGTGATCCCGCCGCAGGATGTGCCGACGCTCCTCGAGATGGGCGCGGCGGCCGTCTTCCCGCCCGGCACGGTGATCCCGGATGCGGCGTACGACCTGGTGAAGCGACTTGCGGCCGATCTCGGCCACGAGCTGTGAGCCGGTGAGCCGATGGCCCCGACGATCGACATCGACACGTACGTCAAGGGCGTACTCGACGGGAAGCGGGCGCAGATCGCCCGCGCGATCACACTCGTCGAGTCGACCAGACCTCAACACCGCTCCCTCGCACAGGAGTTGCTGACGCAGCTGCTCCCGCACAGCGGGCGGGCGCGGCGGATCGGCATCAGCGGGGTGCCCGGCGTGGGCAAGTCCACGTTCATCGACGCGCTCGGCACGATGCTGACGGGTCTCGGCCACCGGGTCGCGGTGCTCGCCGTCGACCCGTCATCCACCCGCACGGGCGGCTCGATCCTCGGCGACAAGACGAGGATGGAGCGCCTCGCGGTGGACCCGGCCGCGTTCGTACGCCCGTCCCCCACCGCGGGGACGCTCGGCGGGGTCGCGAAGGCGACGCGCGAGTCCATCGTGGTGATGGAGGCCGCGGGCTACGACGTGGTCCTCGTGGAGACGGTGGGCGTGGGCCAGTCGGAGACGGCGGTCGCGAACATGGTCGACTCCTTCCTGCTGCTCAGCCTGGCCCGCACCGGCGACCAGCTCCAGGGCATCAAGAAGGGCGTCCTGGAACTCGCGGACGTCCTCGCGATCAACAAGGCGGACGGCCCGCACGAACGGGACGCCCGCTCGGCGGCCCGTGAACTGGCGGGCGCACTCCGCCTGATGCACCCTGCGGACGCGGCATGGACTCCCCCGGTGCTCAGCTGCAGCGCGCGGGAGTCCAGCGGCCTGGACGAGGTCTGGGACCGCCTGGAGCAGCACCGCACACTCCTGGACTCCACGGGCCGCCTGTCCGCCAAGCGGCGCGACCAGCAGGTCGACTGGACCTGGACCATGGTCCAGGACGAACTCCTGGACCGCCTCCGCGCCCACACCGAGGTACGGCTGCTGGCCCCTGGCCTTGAACAGGGTGTGCGGGAGGGGACGTTGACGGCGACGTCGGCGGCGGAGCGGATCCTGGAGGCGTTTCAGGGGATCGGAGGGGCGGGGCAGTGAGCCGGTTTCCAGCTGCGGGTGCGTCGTGGCTGGTCGCGCCCACGCGGCGGAGCCGCACATGTCACAGCCCCGCGCCCCTTCGGGCGCGGCCCGCGGCCTGCGGGGGCCGGCCGCCCTCCCTCGCGCTCGCGCCTTAGGCTCGGGCAACGTGACAGCCGTCCGCACGCGTGCTTTCACGCCCAAACGCCCAGCGAAGGAGCTAGCTCACCCCATGACGCCCGACTCCGTCGACGCCACCGCCCCAGTCCTCCTGCACACCCGCGGCCGCGCAGCGCACATCGTCCTCAATCGACCGCGGGCCATCAACGCCCTCAACCACACCATGGTGCGCCTCATGGACGACGCCCTCGCCGCGTGGGAGCGGGACGACGCGATCCGGACCGTGGTGCTCACCGGGGCCGGCGAGCGGGGGCTGTGCGCCGGGGGTGACATCCGCTCCATCCACGACGACATCCGTGCGGGCGGCGGCGCCGCATCGGTGGCCTTCTGGCGCGACGAGTACCGGCTCAACGCCCGCATCGCCCGCTTCCCGAAGCCGTACGTCGCCGTGATGGACGGCATCGTGATGGGCGGCGGTGTCGGCGTATCGGCGCACGGCGGCGTGCGGATCGTCACCGAGCGGTCCCGGATCGCCATGCCGGAGACCGGCATCGGCTTCGTGCCGGACGTCGGCGGCACCTATCTGCTGACGCGGACGCCCGGCGAGCTCGGCACCCATCTCGCGCTGACCGGCACCGCGGTGGGCGCGGCGGACGCGCTGCTGTGCGGCCTCGCCGACCACTACGTACCCTCGGAGCTCATCGCGGAGTTCACCGGGGCGCTGGCCGACTCGGACGTGGACGATGTGCTCGGCACCTACGCGAGCACCGCGCCCGAGGGCGAACTGGCCGCGCACCGCGAGTGGATCGACGCCTGTTACGCCGCCGACTCGGTCGAGGAGATCGTCGGCCGGCTGTACGACTCCGGCGACCCGGCGGCCAAGGAGGCGGCCGAGACCGTCCTCGCCAAGTCCCCCACGTCCTTGAAGGTCACGCTCGCCTCGCTGCGCCGGGCCCGCGCGCTCGCCACTCTTGAGCAAGTCCTCGAGCAGGAGTACCGCGTCTCCCGCACCGCGATCACCGCGCCGGACATGGTGGAGGGCATCCGCGCCCAGGTCGTGGACAAGGATCGCGACCCGCACTGGTCCCCCGCCGAACTCGCCCAGGTGACCGACGCCGAGGTGGTCCGCCACTTCGAACGCCACGGCGAGGGCCTTGGGCTTGCCCCCGCGGAGGGCACCCGTTGACCGTGCTGCTCACGCCGCGTCTCATGCTCCGACGCTGGCGCGAAGCCGACATCGCCCCGATGACCACCATCAACTCCGACCCTGAGGTGATGCGCTGGATCGGCGACGGCTCGGTGCGCGACCAGGAGGAGCAGACGCGGAGCAGCCTGGCGCTGTGGGAACACGGGTGGGAGACCGAGGGGTTCGGCCTTTTCGCCGTGGAGGTCCGTGCCACCGGTGAACTCGCCGGGTTCACCGGTCTGTCCGTGCCGCACTACCTGCCCGAGGTGCTGCCTGCCGTCGAGATCGGCTGGCGTCTCGGCCGCCCCTTCTGGGGGCGGGGCCTGGCCACCGAAGCGGCGCGCGCCGCGCTCGACTTCGGCCTGGGCGACCGCGGCCTGGAGCGGATCGTCAGCATCGTCCAGGTGGGCAACGACGCTTCGGAGCGCGTCATGAACAAGCTCGGCATGCGCGTGGAGCGAGGGACCGTGGATCCTGCCTGCGGCCGCGCCGTACGCGTACACGCCGTCACGGCGGGTCTGTCTCCGTGACCACGGCGAGGAGCTGGAACGGCAGCTCCTTGTCCCACTGGGCGACGGCGAGCGCCACCCATCGCCCGGCGGCCCGCCACAGGTGCACATCCGGGGCCGCGGAGCTCAGCGAGCTCCACGGCTCCGGTATCTCCTCCGCCGGTATCTCCTCCCCGGTGACTTCGTCCCAGTCGGTCAGCATCCGCGAGAAGACGCTCGCGAGGCTGAACACGCCGGGCGCGCCCCAGCGGCCGGTCAGGAGCGCCGAGAGGCCGTCGCGCTCGGCCTCGTACTGCTCCGCGACGGCCTCCCACCGCGAGCCGTCGTCCTCCCAGAACTCCTCGCTCGTGAGTAACTCCGCGATGTAGTAACCGGGACCGCCGGCGACCGCGCCCGACCTGCTGTGCTCCGCGGAGAACTCCCGGGAGCACAGCAGGTCGATCGTCGCGAGGTGCTGTGCCGTACTCATGGCATCCAGTAAAGCGGCCGGCACTGACAACTGGCCCGCTGTCAGGCCCCGCGGAGGTCGCATTCCGGCCGCCCGTCCCGCCCGGCGCGCGGGAGCCTCAGGCGTCGCGCCGCCGCACCGCCCACCACCCGGCGAGCAGCGCGGCCGCCGCCCACGCCGCCGAGACGGCGAGTCCCGCCCAGGGGCCGAGTGTTCCGGTCGGGTCCTCGTGGAGGATCTGCTGGCCCGCCCTGTCGGGCAGGTAGGCGGCGACTCCGCTCGCCACGTCGCCGACCACGAAGGACACGATCAGCGTGAAGGGGATGAGGATGCTCAGGACCGCGACCCCGCTGCGCAGCACCATGGTCAGGCCCGCCGCGAGCAGCGCCATGAGGGCGAGGTAGATCCCGCCGCCGACGCACGCGCGCACCGCCCCTTCATGGCCGAGGCCGATGGCCGCGTCCCCCATGAAGGCCTGCCCGGACAGGAAGGCCGCGAAGCTGGTGACGATCCCCGTGGCCAGGGCGACCGCGCCGACCACCGCGACCTTGGCGCCGTAGAAGAGCCCTCTCCTCGGCACCGCGGAGAGCGAGATCCGCAGGGCGCCGTTCACGTACTCGGACGACATCGCCGTCGTACCGAAGCTGATGGCCGCGATCTGGCCGAAGTTGAGCGCGTAGAAGGCACCGAAGAGCGGTTCGAAGTCGGCGTTGTCCGACTCCGCCTCGCCGACCGCGGCGAACGCGAGGACGGTGATGGCGACGGTGGCGACGAAGACGGAGATCAGCGAACCGAGGCTGGCCCGCACCGACTTGATCTTGATCCACTCCGAGTGGAGCACGGCGGTCGTCGACATGGTCAGGCCTCCTGGCGGGGCTTGGGTGCGGCGGCCGCGAACTCGGTGTCACCGGCCGTGAGGGAGAGATACGCCTGCTCCAAGGAGGCCTGCTCGTCGGAGAGTTCGAGGATGGGGATGCCGTGCCCGGCCGCGATCGACCCGATCTCCTCGGCCTTCACGCCGTCGACGCGCCAGCGGCCGTCGTCCCCCGCCACCAACGCGTGCCCCTTTCCAGCCAGGACGTCGCGCAGGCGGTCGTGCTCCGGAGTGCGCAGCCTGACCCGGGGTCTGCTGTGGGCCTCGATGAAATCCCGCATCGGGGTGTCGGCGAGCAGCCTGCCCCTGCCGAGGACGACGAGGTCGTCGGCGAACGTGGCCGTCTCGTTCATGAGATGGCTGGACACAAGCACCGTGCGACCCTCGCGGGCGAGCCTGCGCATCAACTCGCGGATCCAGATGATGCCTTCGGGGTCCAGGCCGTTGGACGGCTCGTCCAGGAGCACGACGCGCGGGTCGCCGAGCAGTGCGCCCGCGATGCCCAGACGCTGGCGCATGCCCAGGGAGTACGTCTTGATGCGGCGCCCTGCCACCTTGGTGAGCCCCGTCTCCTCCAGGACCTCGTCCACGCGGCGCACGGCGATGCGGTTGCTGACGGCGAGGGCGAGCAGGTGGTTGCGTGCGGTGCGCGAGCCGTGGGCGGCCTGGGCGTCGAGCAGCGCTCCCACGTGGCGCAGGGGTTCGTCGAGGGACGCGTAGGGGCGGCCGCCGACCGTCGCGGTCCCCGAGGTGGGCCGGTCGAGGCCGAGGAGGAGGCGCATGGTGGTGGACTTGCCGGCGCCGTTGGGGCCGAGGAATCCGGTGACCCGGCCCGGCCGGACGGTGAACGTCAGTCCGTCGACCGCGCGGGTGGTGCCGTACTCCTTGGTGAGCTCTTGGACGTCGATGCTGGTCATGGGCCCAGCCTCGCGGCCGCGGAGTCATCTGGGCTTCCCCCGCCCGGGGATTCCCTCTCCCCCTCACGGGGGAGCCGTGTGCCGCCTCCCGCCTGGCACGATGGCGGGATGCCCGGCTTCTTCAGGTCTCTCACGCGCGCCGTCACGTACACCCGGTGGCTGCACATGCTCGTCGGCGCGTGCATCGCGTTGATCTGCGCGTCCGTCTACCCGGGCCTGGACAGTCCCTCGTTCGGTGACTGGATGCTGATCGTGGCGCTGCCCGTCCCGCTGGTCGCCGCGGCGGCCCTGCTGCCCGCGATGCGCAGGGCGGAGGGGCTGCAGGCGCGGCTGATGCTCGTTCCCGGGCAGCACGCGCGCGTAAAGGGCGGCGGCGAGGACTCCGGCATCTCGGTGACGCCGTCGGCCTCTTGGAACGACCGCGGCAGGACGGCGCTGTGGCTGGTGCTGCGCCTGGAGGCGGGGTGCGCGGCCGCCTTCGTCACCGTCCAGTGCCTCGGGTCCGCCCTGGCCCTGCTGGGAGCGTCGACGCAGCCGCCCGAGACCTCCGGCCTGCTCGTCCCGCTGCCCGGCCAGGGCTTGACCAACCTGCTGCTCATGCCGATCCCCGTCCTGGTGCTCATGACGGTGGTCGTGGTGGCGGGACGGCTGATGACCGCCGCCGCCCGCAGGCTGCTCGGCCCCTCGCCCTCCGAGCGGCTTGCCGCCCTGGAGGAGCGCACGGAGCAGCTCCTCGAACGCACCCGGATCGCCCGGGAGCTGCACGACTCCATCGGTCACGCGCTGACCGTGGCGGTCGTCCAGGCGGGCGCCGCGCGGGCCGCCGCCGACCCCGGGTTCACCGACCGCGCCCTCGACGCGATCGAGGAGACCGGCAGGGCCGCCCTCGAAGACCTGGAGCGTGTCCTGCGGGTGCTGCGCGAGGACGAGCGGCCCGCGAGCCGGCGCCCCACGCTCGCCGACGCCGAACGCCTCCTGGAGTCCGCGCGCGCCTCGGGAGCGAAGGTCGACACCGAGGTGACGGGCCCCCTGGAGAGCGTCCCCGGACCGGTGTCCCGGGAGGGCTATCGCATGCTCCAGGAGTCCCTCACCAACGTGCTGCGCCACTCCGGTCCGGTACCGGTGCGGGTGCGGATCGCGGTCGACGACAGGGTCCTGGACATGGACGTGCGCAACGCGCTGCCCGCCGGAACACCGGCTACCGGGCGGGGCGGCAGCGGTCTGCGCGGCATCCGCGAGCGCGCCACGCTGCTCGGCGGCCGAGCCACCACGGGTCCGTACGACGGCGAATGGCAGGTGCACGTCGAACTGCCGCTGGGGTGATCTACGCTGACCGGATGCCGGTCACAGTGCTCCTGGTCGACGACGAACCCCTCGTACGCACGGGCCTGCGCGCCGTTCTGGAGGCGCAGCCCGACATCGAGGTGGTCGGCGAGGCGGCCGACGGCGCCGCGGTGATCCCCCTGGTGCGGCAGCTGCGGCCCGACGTGGTCGCGATGGACGTGCGCATGCCGCTCCTCGACGGCATCGAGGCCACCCGCGCGGTCCTTCGCACGGTGCAGGACCCGCCGAAGATCCTCGTGGTGACGACCTTCGAGAACGACGAGTACGTGTACGAGGCGCTGCGCGCGGGCGCCGACGGTTTCCTGCTCAAGCGCGCCAGGCCCGCCGAGATCGTGAACGCGGTCCGTCTTGTCGCGGAGGGCGAGTCCCTGCTGTTCCCGGCGGCGGTGCGGCAGCTCGCGGGCGAGTACGGGCGCCGCCCCGGCAACGCGGCGGCGCGGGACACGCTCGACCGGGCGGCGCTGACCGAACGCGAGGCGGACGTGCTGCGGCTGATGGCGCGCGGCCTGTCGAACGCGGAGATCGCCGCGGAGCTGATCGTCGGCGCCGAGACGGTCAAGTCCCATGTCAGTTCCGTGCTCGGCAAACTGGGGGCCCGCGACCGGACGCAGGCGGTGATCGCCGCGTACGAATCCGGTTTCGTCGCGCCGGGATGAGGGGCACCTGGATGAAGGGCGCCGACCGGCACTCTCCGTCACGGACGGGCCCGGCACTCGCAGGGGTCCGCCCCGGCGAGTACGATCCGCCCATCATGCGCACGAGCTGGGAGGACGGACGTTGGGGCGGCTGACCGGCGGGGATCCCTCTCTGCTGCGGCGGATCAACTCCGCGGTGGTGCTGCACGCGCTGCGTGCGGCGGACTTCGCGACACTCACCGAGGTCACGCGGGTGACCGGCCTGTCAAGGCCCACCGTCGAGGGGGTCGTCGAGGGGCTCATCGAGGCCGGGCTCGTGGTGGAGACCGCCGCCGAGGAAGGCGCGGCGCGACGCCAGGGCCGGCCCGCACGGAGGTTCCGCTTCCGCGCCGAAGCGGGCCATCTGCTGGGCCTGGAGATCGGCCCGCACCGGGTGGCCGCGGTGTTGTCGGACCTCGACGGCCGGGTCCTTGGCACGACGGCCAAGGACGTGGACGAGACCGCCCCGGCGGACGAACGCATCGAACGCCTGCGCACGGCCGTCGCGGATCTTCTGCGCCGCGCCGGGATCGCCCGCAGCTCACTGCGCGCGGTCGGCGTGGGCAGCCCCGGCATCGTGGAGGCGGACGGCACGGTACGCCTGGGCACGGCCCTTCCGGAGTGGACAGGGCTGCCCCTGGGCGAGCGCCTGCGCCGGTCGTTCAAGTGCCCGGTCCTGGTGGAGAACGACGCGAACACGGCGGCCGTCGCCGAACACTGGAAGGGCGCGGCGACCGAGGTCGACGACGTCGTTTTCGTACTCGCCGGTCTCAGCCCGGGAGCCGGTGCGCTGATCGGGGGACGTCTGCACCGCGGCTACGGCGGCGCGGCCGGCGAGATCGGCGCCCTGCATCTGCTGGGCCGTGACGTCACCCCGGAGACGCTCCTGTCGACCACGGACGAGCCGCTGCACCCGCTCGACGAGCAGGCGGTGGCGGAGGTGTTCGCGCACGCGCGTGAGGGCGACGAACGGGCACGGCAGGCCGTCGAACGGTTCATCCAGCGCCTGGTGCACGACGTGGCGGCCCTGGTCCTCGCCCTGGACCCCGAGCTGGTCGTGGTGGGCGGCTGGGCGGCGGGCCTCGACGGCGTACTGGAGCCGCTACGCCGAGAGCTGGCCCGCTACTGCCTGCGCCCGCCCCGGGTGGCCCTGTCGATGCTCGGCGAGGCAGCGGTGGCAACGGGCGCCCTACGCCTGGCCCTCGACCACGTGGAGGAACAACTCTTCGCAGTGGAGGGAACGGTCACCGCGCGACGTTGAGGCCGCGCGGGTGACTCGGCGTGAGGCCGCGACCGAGGCCGGACAGTCGACTGCACAAGACGCGGCACTCCGGACGACGGTGCCGACGGCGCGCGGCACCTCGCAGTCGACCACACCGAGGAACACCCGTTCACGGTAGAGGGGGACACTCACCGCGCGACGCCGAGGCCGCCCGGAACGCTCGGCGTGAGGCCGCGACTGAGACCGGACAGTCGACTGCACAAGACGCGGCACTCCGGACCACGGCGGCGACGGCGCGCGGCACCTCGCAGTCGACCACAACGAGGAACACCCCTTCGCGGTGAAGGGGACACTCACCACGCGACGCCGAGGCCGCCCGGAAGGCTCAGCGTGAGGCCGCGACTGAGACCGGACGGTCGACTGCACAAGACGCAGCACTCCGGACGACGGTGCCGACGGCGCGCGGCACCTCGCAGTCGACCACACCGAGGAACACCCCTTCGCGGTGAAGGGGACACTCACCACGCGACGCCGAGGCCGCCCGGAAGGCTCAGCGTGAGGCCGCGACTGAGACCGGACAGCCGACTGCACAACACCGGCACTCCGGACCACGGTGCCGACGGCGCGCGGCACCTCGCAGGCGACCACACCGAAGAGCAGCCGTTCACCGTGGAAACGACGTCCACCACGCGACGCCAAGGCTGCGCGGATCCCCGGTGTCAGGCCCCGTCTGAGGACGGGCGGTCCGGATCAGGAGGCGCGCCGCTCCGGGCCATGGTGGATTTCGACGCCGCCTGCGTCGCCGAAGGTGAGGCGGCAGGTGTCGGCGCGGTACGTCGCCATCGAGACCGCGGCCGTGCGGCCCTCGGAGAAGAAGCGGGTCGTCACCACGAGGACCGGTGCTCCGGGCAGGCGGTCGAGTGCCTTGGCGTCGTCCGCGCGGGCCGAGCCGAGCTCGACGGCCCGGTCCTGTCCTTCGAGGCCGAGCCGCTGCAGCTCGCGCAGCACCGCACGCGCGCGTGCCGGTCCCGACGGGGCGTCGATGGCGGAGAGTTCGGGGACCGATGACATCGGTACGTAGAGGAGTTCGGCCGCGACGGGCTGGCCGTGCGAGACGCGGGTGCGGCGCACCACGTGCACCTCCTCCTCGGGGAGGGCCGCAAGCA
Source organism: Streptomyces sp. NPDC059037 (assembly GCF_042740015.1). NCBI lineage: Bacteria > Bacillati > Actinomycetota > Actinomycetes > Kitasatosporales > Streptomycetaceae > Streptomyces > Streptomyces sp. NPDC059037. The sequence continues at coordinate 14,694 of NZ_JBHYIG010000092.1, read as the reverse complement.
TCCGGGCCACTTCCGCGGGCGGGACCGCCGGCGCGCAGTCCGCAGGCTGCCAGGCGTCGCCGACCGCGCCCGGCCATGTGCCCTGCGCCGATCCGACGGCCACGCCCATCCGCGGCGGGGCGACGGTCGTGCCGACACCGCGGCGCCGCTGCAGCCTGCCTTCCAGCTCCAGTTGCTCGAGCGCCTGACGGAGCGTGGCGCGTGCGACGCCGAACCGGGCGGCGAGATCACGTTCGTTGGGCAGGATCTCGCCGACGGAGAACTCGGAGTCGAGTGCCTCGCTGAGCACTGTCTTGAGGTGCCAGTACTTCGGCTCCGGCGCCGTTTCCAACTGCGTGGTCCCCACCCTGTCCTCCGCAATCGCCGTGTACCGGCGGCGTTTAAGCGCCCTTGTTTATTAAAGGTTCCTGCACTATCTCTGGCGACGATAGGCCCGCACCCACCCTTGGTCAAGACCAATCCTCGATCCGTTACAGCGCGCACAGGGCCGATGCCACAGAGCATTCACGCGATGTTGGCACCGCGTCACGCACTCGTAGCGAACAAGACAAAACCCCCGCCCTGAGTGGACGGGGGTTGGCCGAATGCCGCTATGGGGACGCCAATTGGCCGCTATGCGGCCAGACCGGCGAGTTTGTCCGGGTTGCGGATGATGTAGAGGTCCTTGATCTGGCCCTCGGTGACGTCGAGTTGGAAGACGACGTCCGGCTTTCCGTCGACCAGACCGAGCACCGCACCCGCGCCGTTGAGCTCGACGAAGCGGAACTCGACCTCCGCGTCGGCAGCCAGGCCCTTGCGGCTCGCGCCGACGAGGAAGCGGCCCACCTTGTCGGCCGTCTCGATGATGCGCAGCGGGGCCTTGGCCTTGCCGCCGCTGTCGCCCACCAGGCGGACGTCCGGGGCGAGCAGGGACATCAGCCCGTCCAGGTCGCCTTCGGCCGCCGCCGCCAGGAAGCGCTCCGTCAGGTCCCTGCGCTCGTCCGGGTCGACCTCGTAGCGCGGCCGCTTCTCGTCGACGTGCTTACGGGCCCGCGCGGCGAGCTGCCGCACCGCGGACTCGCCGCGGTCCAGCGTGACGGCGATCTCCGAGAACGGGAACCCGAAGGCCTCCCGCAGCACGAACACCGCACGCTCCAGGGGCGAGAGGGACTCCAGGACGACCAGGACGGCGAGCGACACGGAGTCGGCGAGCACCGCCCGCTCGGCGGTGTCGGGGACGGTCGGCCCGAAGTCCGTGACCAGCGGCTCGGGCAGCCACGGCCCCACATACGACTCACGCCGGGACTGCACGTGCCGCAGCCGGTCGATGGCGAGGCGCGTCGTGACGCGCACCAAATAGGCGCGCGGTTCGCGCACTTGCGCATGGTCGGCCGTCGACCAGCGCAGCCACGCGTCCTGCACCACGTCCTCGGCGTCGGCCACCCGGCCGAGCATGCGGTAGGCCACGCCCATCAGGACGGGCCGGTGTTCTTCGAAGTCGCTGGTCGCGGTGTCCGTTGCCACCCCTCCATCCCAGCCGACGGATCCCCCGCTGTCCAGACGAAAGGGGTGCGGCGCGGCACACACCCCTGAGCCCCGCGGCGCACACCCCTTGAACTCGGAGCTACTGAGCGGTAATTGTTGCTGACAAGGTGTCTACAAGGTGACCGGTTTGTTTTTAGGGGACCGTCGCCCGTCGGCGGGGACAGGAGCAGCAATGGCCACAGAGGTGTCCTTCAGCGTCGAATCGCCCGACGGCCCCCGGACAGTGTCCGTCGCCCACGAACGCGCGGGAAAGGGCGAGCCGCTGCTCCTGCTGCACGGCATCGGCCACCACCTCCAGGCCTGGGACCCGGTGTTCGGGCTTCTCGCCACGGAGTACGACGTCATCGCCGTGGACCTGCCGGGCTTCGGCGCGTCCCCCGCGCTGCCCGACGGTCTCGCGTACAACGCCTCGACGGTGGTGGCCGCGCTCGGCACGCTGTGCGAGACCCTGGAGATCGAGCGCCCGCATGTGGCGGGCAACTCGCTGGGCGGTCTGCTCGCCCTGGAGCTGGGCCGGGAGAAGCTGGTGCGCTCGGTCACCGCGCTCTCCCCCGCCGGGTTCTGGAGCCCCGCCGAGCGGCGGTACGCGTTCACCACGCTGCTCGCGATGCGGCACGGAGCCCGGCTCCTTCCGCTGCCGGCGATCGAGCGGCTCGCGGCGACGGCCGCCGGGCGTGCGGCGCTGACCAGCACCATCTACGCCCGCCCCGGGCGCCGTTCACCCGAGGCCGTGGTCGCCGAGACGCTCGCGCTGCGGGGCGCCACCGGGTTCGAGAAGACGCTGGCCGCAGGCCGCGACGTGCTCTTCGCCGACGACGTGCCCGGGCTTCCGGTCACCGTCGCGTGGGGCACCCGTGACCGGATCCTGCTCCGCCGCCAGGGCATCCGGGCCAAGCACGCCGTCCCCGACGCCCGGCTCGTGCGGCTGCCCGGCTGCGGGCACGTCCCGATGAACGACGACCCCGCCCTGGTCACGCGGGTCATCACCGACACCTGCCGGCGCGCCCCGGCCCCGTAGGACTCCCGAGCCCAGGGCGACACCGGCGCCGACCAGTGCGCTCCCGACGGCCTGCGGGACGCCGTAGGTGCCGGTGCCGACCAGCGGGGCCGTGCAGGCCGCCGCCACGGGAATGAGGCCGGAGAAGAGGGTGGCCCGCTCGGCGCCGATGCGCTGGATGCCGGAGTACCAGCAGACGAACCCGATGACGGTGACGATCGCCGCCTGCCACAGCAGGGCCGCCGCCTCCGTGGCGTCGGGCACCCGAAGCCACCCGCCGCCGTCGACCACGACCCCGATGACGGCGGACTCCACCGCGGCGATCCCGCACACCGTGGCGGACAGGAGCTTCGGGCCGAGCGGCCGCAGGACGGGGACGGCCAGCACCGCGAACCCGACCTCGCCCGCGAGCGCACCCACCGAGAAGACGATGCCCACCGCGTCGGTGCGCCCCCACCCCTGCACAGTGAAGGCACCCGCGGCGACGATCAACGCGCCGTACATGACGGCCCGTTGCGGTCGGCGGCCCTCCAGGAGCGGCACGATGACCGCCACGACGACCGGCGCGCACCCTACGAGGACACCCGGTACGGCAGGTTCCGCCGTGCGTTCGGCTGCGAGGATCGCCAGGTTGAAGCCGACCATGCCGACCGCGGCGAGGAGCGCGAGGCGCCCCCACTGGCGGGGGGCGAGACGGCGCAGCGGTCGGGTGCCGCCGCGCCCGAGCAGCGGCAGGAGCAGCAGGCAGGCCAGGGCGTAGCGGAGGAACTGGCCACCGGCGTACGGATAGTCGCCGAGGAGGCTGTTGGCGGTGAAGGAGCCGCCTACGAGGAGGCAGGCGAGTGCGGCGAGCAGGGAGCCGCGGGTGAGGTTCGCGTTCATGCCCCTGACGCTAGGAACGGACGCGGACCGGTTTAAGGTCCACTTCCAGGGTCTGTTGGGGGACCACTTTCCGGCTCAGGAGGTGCGAGTACCGATGGCATCGGGGTCCGGCCGCGAGGGCCAAGAGGGTGGCGAGGGCGCCGAGAGCGCGCGCACGGCTCCGGGCACCCCGGCATGGGAGCTGCTGCTCCCCGTCGCGGCCGCGCCCGCCCGCGGCCGTGGCCGCAGCCTCCAGTCGGCGCTGCGTGACGCGGTCAGGTCCGGGCGGCTCGCTGCGGGGACGCGGCTGCCGTCGAGCCGTGCGCTCGCCGCCGATCTGGGCGTCTCGCGCGGTCTTGTCACGGAGGCGTACGAGCAGTTGACGGCCGAGGGCTATCTGCGCAGCGACCGCGGGGCGGGGACGTGGGTGGGCGGCGCGGCGCGGGCGGCCGAGCGCGGGGCGCGTGATCTGGCTCCGCGTCCGGTCCACGCGCGCGTGGACTTCATCGCGGGGACCCCCGACCTGTCCCTGTTCCCGCGCTCGGCATGGGCGGCGGCGCACCGCGGCGTCCTGGCCGATCTGCCGCACGACCAGCTCGGCTACCCGGACCCGCGCGGCCTGCCCCGGCTGCGGACGGCCCTTGCGGAACTCCTGACGCGGCGCCGGGGCGTGGTCGCCGACCCGGAGAGCATCGTCGTGTGCTCCGGAGTGGCGCAGGCGATGGCGCTGATCGGGTTCGTGCTGCACGCGCGCGGGGTGCGCACCGTCGGTGTCGAGGACCCCGGAAGCCCGCAGCACGACGAGCTGTTCGCCTCCGCGGGCGTCTCCACGGTGCCGGTGCCTGTCGACGACGAGGGCGTCCTCACCGGCGTACTGAGGGAGCATGGTGTGCGGGCGGTCGTCACCACGCCCGCCCACCAGTTCCCGCTGGGCATCGGGTACTCGGCCCGGCGGCGCGCCGAACTCCTCGACTGGGCCCGCGACGTGGACGGCCTGGTCGTCGAGGACGACTACGACGGTGACTTCCGCTACGACCGCACCCCGGTGGGCGCGCTGCAGGGGCTCGACCCCGGACATGTCGCGTACACCGGATCGGTCAGCAAGTCACTTGCTCCGGGGCTGCGTCTTGGCTGGCTGCTCGTGCCCGACGCGATGACCGATGAGGTCGTCGCCCGCAAGCGCATGATGGACCTCGGCAATCCCGTCCTCGACCAGGCGGTGTTCGCGCGCCTGGTCGAACGCGGGGACTACGACCGGCAGTTGCGCCGCTGCCAGCGTGCCTACCGGGAGCGGCGCGACGCACTGGTCGCGGCGCTCGCGGAGCACTTCCCCGGATCCGAGGTGAGCGGCATCGCCGCCGGGCTCCATGTCATCGCCCGGCTGCCCGGCCGCTGGGGGCCGCAGGAGGCCTTTCTGCGGCGGGCCGCCGCGGCCGGGATCGCGGTGCGGCCCCTGAGCGACTACACGCACGCCGACGACGACGCGGCGCGGGGCCGGGGACTCGCGCTCGTCCTCGGCTACGCCCATCTCTCCCCCGCGCGGCTCGCCGAGGGGGTGCGGTTCCTTGCCGGTGCGGTTCAGGAGTCGGACCACGCCGGTGCGGTTCAGGAGTCGGACCACGCCGGTGCGGTTCAGGAGTTGGACCACGCGCGCGTGCAGAGCACCAGGCGGTAGCCGTCGGGGTCCTCGACGGTGACGCCCCATTCGTTCCAGTACGGATTGGGCGACTGGACGCGCTTGCCGCCGTGCTCCTCCAGGCGCGCCACCATCTCGTCGGGCACGGGCCCGTCGAGGTAGATCACGAGCAGGTCCTCCTCGGTGGGGCGGGGCTGCACGGGATGCGCCGCCTCGTGGACGAGTTCCAGGTGCCAGGAGGCGTCGGGGCGGCCGAGCATGAGCAGGTCGTGCTCGCCGGGAGCGGAACCGCCGTTCGCCTGGTAGACGACGTCGAGGCCGAGCCCGCCCGCCCAGAAGCGCTCCGCCGCCGCGAGGTCGCGGGACGGACGGGCGACGCGGATGTGGCTCTGACCGTTGAACGGCATGGGACTCCCCCTTCGGAGCGGCACGCTCGGCCGCGCACTGCCGGCGCGCTCTGCCGCGCACCGCTGGTGTGAGCGTAGGCAGCGGGTGATCTTGCGGCCATCGGCCGTTCGGTCTCGGTCCGTCGCCCCAGGGGTATGGGCCGGGGGACGTAGGCCATGTGGTGTTCGCACGCCGGTTCCCTTGTCCCCATGGGCAGTTGTTCACTTGTGGTTTGCGTGTGCGCCGCGACGCACCGTTAGTTGTGGCCCTGCACACTGGTCGGACCTGTCACTGGAGGCGCATTCATGTCACACGCGATGCCGAGCCCGTCCCCCCGCCGCCGCAGCGTGCTGCGCGGCTCGCTCGCCCTGCCCGCGGCGCTTGCCGTACCCGCCCTGGCCGGGGCCGCTCCCGCGCTCGCCCGCTCGGGACGTCCGCGGGCCGAGTGGGGCGTGCAGGCCGGTGACGTGACCGCGCACGCGGGCCTGGTGTGGGTGCGCTCCGACCGCCCGGCCCGCATGGTCGTCGAGACCTCCGCCACCGAGTCGTTCCGCAACCCCACCCGCTGGCACGGCCCGGTGCTCGGCCCGGACACGGACTTCACGGGGACCACGCGGCTGCGCGGGCTGCCCGCGGGCGAGCAGATCCACTACCGCGTGGTGCTCGCCGACCCCGACGACCCGAGACGTACCGGGGAACCGGTCACCGGCACCTTCCGTACGCCGCCGAAGGGCCGCAAGGACGGCGTGCGCTTCCTGTGGTCGGGCGACATCGCGGGCCAGGGGTGGGGCATCAACCCGGACCGCGGCGGCTTCACCGTCTTCGAGGACATGCGCCGCAGGAACCCGGACTTCTTCCTGTGCAGCGGCGACACCATCTACGCCGACGGGCCCATCCTGCCGAGCGTCACGCTGCCCGACGGCCGCGTGTGGCGGAACGTGACCACGGAGGAGAAGTCGAAGGTCGCCGAGACGCTCAAGGAGTTCCGCGGCGCCTTCCGCTACAACCTGCTCGACGAGAACGTGCGGCGCTTCAACGCGCAGGTGCCCTCCATCGTGCAGTGGGACGACCACGAGGTGCGCAACAACTGGTATCCGGGGCAGATCCTGGACGACGCGCGTTACACGGAGAAGAACGTGGACGTGCTGGCGGGGCGCTCGCTGCGGGCGTTCAGCGAGTACTTCCCCATCTCCACGCTGCCTGCGGGCGACAAGGACGGGCGGGTGTACCGCGTCCTTCGGCACGGTCCGCTGCTCGACGTGTTCGTCCTCGACATGCGCTCCTACCGCAACGCCAACTCGCCCGGCAGGCAGCCCGACGAGGCCACCGGCATCCTCGGCGCCGAGCAGCTGAGCTGGCTCAAGCGCGAGCTGTCGCGCTCGCGCGCCGTGTGGAAGGTGATCGCATCGGACATGCCGCTCGGTCTGGTCGTGCCCGACGGCAAGGTGAACTTCGAGGCGGTCGCCCAAGGGGATCCCGGCGCGCCCCTCGGGCGGGAGCTGCAGATCGCCGAGCTGCTGCGGCACATCAAGCACCGCGGGATCACGGGGACGCTGTGGCTGACCGCCGATGTGCACTACACGTCGGCGCAGCACTACGACCCGGCGCGGGCGGCGTTCAAGGACTTCGCGCCGTTCTGGGAGTTCGTGTCGGGGCCGCTGGCCGCGGGCGGTTTCCAGGCGCTGAAGCTGGACGGGACGTTCGGTCCCGAGCAGCGGTTCGTGAAGGCGCCGAACCGTGCCAACACCTCGCCGGCCGAGACGCCGCAGTACTTCGGCGAGGTCGACATCGACGGCGGGAGCGGCGAACTGACGGTGCGGCTGCGGCAGGAGGGCGGCGAGGTGCTCTTCAGCAAGGTGCTGCAGCCGGGCCGGGTGGGGCAGGACTGAACTCCCCCCGGGAGCGGTCGGCAGACGTACAGCGAGGGGTCAGGTCCGGACACAAAGTGAGAGCAAAGGGGCACCAAAGGGACAGAAGACCTCTTAACCCATCAGTCACAAAGCGTTCGTGATCACGCAACACCCTTCCTTCACAGTGACGGTATGAGTGCTGACATGTCTGATGTGACGCGAACGAAGCATGGCCGCCCCGTCCACCACTGGCGGCGGGACCTGGTGGAGCTTGCCGCCCTCTTCACGGCCGTGGGCGGGGCGGACGCGGGGGGGGCACGGTACGGGCGCCGCCCCCACCGGCCCGCCCGGCCGCCCCCCACCGCCCGGGGGGTGAT
>NZ_JBHYIG010000092.1:0-7052 GCF_042740015.1 Streptomyces sp. NPDC059037 | reverse complement strand
CCTAGACCGGCGGGGGCGGGGGGCCGGGGGGGGGCGAAACTTGACGGCCCGGGCCCCCGACGGGCCCGCCCTGCTCGCCATCTCGGCCGTGGTGCTGATCGCCACGGCCGGGTTCCACACATGGTGGGCACGGCGCCACAACCACGCACCTCCGACGGCGGACGATGCCGACGCCCGGCCGGCCGGGCACCCCACGGAACACTCCGCCGGAGCGACCACCCTGTGGCGGATGCGCACCACGGTGCGCGACGAGCCGGGCTCGCTTGCCGCCTTGTGCACGGCCCTGGCACACGGCCGGGTCGACATCCTCAGCCTGCAGGCGCACCCGCTGGCCGAAGGCACCGTGGACGAGTTCCTGCTGCGCGCACCCGAGGAGCTCTCCGCGGCCGAGATCAGCCGGGGCGTCTCGCACGCCGGCGGCTCGGGCACCTGGATCGAGCGGGCGGACGCCCACGACCTGGTGGACGCCCCCACGCGCATCCTGGGCCTCGCAACGCGCACCGCCCTCGACGCGGCCGAACTGCCGCTCGCGCTGCGCCAGTTGCTGGGCCGCTGCACCATCCGTTCGCTGCCCGCCACGTCTCAGGACACGGCCGCTGCGGATGCCACCGCCGACGGCGCACCCGTCGAGGGCGTCCTGGAGGGGACCGTGCTGCGGCTGCGGGCACCGGAGGGCGAGGTGATCACGGTCGAGCGGCCCTATCTGCCGTTCACGCCCACCGAGTTCGCCCGCGCGCGTGCCCTGGTGGAGCTGGACACCCGGCTCGGCCCGCGCATCCCGCGCAGCCAGGACGTGCTGACCCTCGCCGAGGGCAACTCCATCACCGTACGACGCGCCGACACCACCGACGTCGAGGCCGCCAAGGCCATGCACGACCGCTGCTCGCGGCGCACCCTGAGCATGCGCTACCACGGCCCCGTGCGCGACGCCGACCGCTACCTCAACCACCTGCTCAGCCCGCGCTTCGGCCGCACCCTCGCGGTGCAGACCGCGTCCGGCCGCATCGTGGGCATCGGCCATCTCCTCTGGGACGGCGACGAGACGGAGATCGCGCTGCTCGTCGAGGACGAGTGGCAGCGCCGCGGCATCGGCACCGAACTCCTCGGCCGTCTGGTCGCCCTGGCGGTCGAGGCAAGCTGCGAGAGCGTGTACGCGGTGACGCAGGCCTCCAACACCGGCATGGTCGCCGCGATGCGCGGCCTCGGTCTCCCGCTCGACTACCAGATCGAGGAGGGCACGCTGGTCATCACGGCCCGGCTCGACGCGACGCCGGTCATCTCGCGGCCGCCGTACGACGCGAGCTTCGAGCCCCAGCAGGCGGAGTAGCGGCGACCGGGCCGAGCGCCTGGTCGAGGTCCCGCCACAGGTCCTCGACGTCCTCAAGCCCCGCCGACAGGCGCAGCAGGCTGTCGCTGACGCCGGACGAGCGGCGGTCCGCCGGGTCCACGACGCGGTGGCTGATGGACGCCGGATGCTGGATGAGCGTGTCGACGCTGCCGAGGCTGACCGCCGGGGTGATCAGACGCACCCCGGCGGTCACCGCGTGCGGGTCGCCGCGCACCTCGAAGGCGACCATGGCGCCGCCGATCCGCGGATAGTGCACGCGCTCCACCCGCGGGTCGGCGGCGAGCCTGCGCGCCAGCTCCGCCGCGTTCGCGGAGGCGGCCCGCACCCGGACCGGCAGGGTGGCAAGGCCCCGCAGCAGCAGATAGCCGGCGAGCGGATGCAGCACCCCGCCGGTGGCGAACCGCACCTGGCGCAGCTGCCGGGCGAACTCCTCGTCGCAGGCCACCACACCGCCCAGGACGTCGCCGTGACCGCCCAGGTACTTGGTGGCGCTGTGCAGCACGAGCCGCGCCCCGCTCTCGACGGGACGCTGCAGCACGGGCGTCGCGAAGGTGTTGTCGGCGAGCAGCGGCACGGTCCCGCAGGCATGGGCCACCGCATCCAGGTCGAGTTCGGCGAGCGTCGGGTTCGCGGGCGACTCGACCATCACCAGGCCCGTGTCCGGCCGGATGGCGTCGGCGATCCCAGCCGGGTCGACCCAGGTGACCTCGGAGCCGAGCAGTCCCGCCGTCAAGAGGTGATCACTGCACCCGTACAAGGGACGGACCGCGACGACATGCCGCAGACCGGCCGCGCCGCGCACGAGCAGGACCGCGGACAGCGCCGCCATGCCGCTCGCGAACGCGACGGCGCTCTCGGTGCCTTCCAGCCGGGCGAGCGCGGTCTCGAACCGGGCCACGGTCGGGTTCGCCAGGCGGGCGTACACGGGCGGTCCGTCGTCCAGGGCGCCGTCGGCGGCGAACGCGTCGATCCGCGCGGCCTCGCCCCGGGTGTCGTACGAGGGATAGGTGGTGGACAGGTCGATCGGTGCGGCGTGCAGCCCGAGTCCCGCGAGGTCGTCGCGTCCGGCGTGCACCGCCTCGGTGGCCAGGGCGCGTGCCGCGGTCGGGGCGCGGTGGCCGGATCCGGTACGGGGTTCCGTGTTCGTGTCCATGCCGATGATGCTGAACAAAGGCCGATGACCGGTCGTTGAATCCCGTGCTACGTTCGGCGAGTGGCTGAAAATGTCGTACTGGACGCGGTGGATCTCCGCATATTGCGGCTGCTGCAGAACGATGCCCGGACCACCTACCGCGATCTCGCGGTGCAGGTCGGCGTCGCGCCGTCGACCTGCCTCGACCGGGTCTCCCGGCTGCGGCGCTCCGGCGTGATCCTGGGGCATCAGCTGCGGCTCGATCCGGCGAAACTCGGCCGCGGCCTGGAGGCGTTGCTCTCCGTGCAGGTCCGGCCGCACCGGCGTGAACTCGTCGGTCCGTTCGTGGAGCGGGTCAGGGCACTGCCGGAGTCCCGCTCCGTCTTCCACCTCACGGGTCCTGACGACTATCTGGTGCACGTGGCGGTGTCCGACGCGGCCGATCTGCAGCGGCTCGTCCTGGACGAGTTCACCTCGCGGCGCGAAGTGGCGCGCGTGGAGACGCGGTTGATCTTCCAGCAGTGGGAGTGCGGGCCGCTCCTTCCGCCGCGGTCCGAAGCCGCCGAGCCGGGGGAAGCCCGCGGCGAATCTTGATGACGCGGGCCGGTCCCGCGTACGAGTATGTCCGCATGTCAGACACGAAGCTCCCGGCCCAGAACCCGCTGCCGCGCCAGATCGCCGACGCGTACGTCGACGAGCTCATCGTCCTCAACCCGATCGAGGGCACCTATCTCGGCGTCAAAGCCAGCCACAGCAGGCTCCCCGACGCCTCGCCCGCCGGCCAGGAGGCCCTCGCCGAGCTGGCCCGTACGACCCTCGCCCGGCTCGACGAGGCCGAGCGCGCGCCCGGCGCCGACACGGACGCCGAGCGACGCTGCGCACGGCTGCTGCGCGAGCGGCTGACCGCCGAACTCGCCATGCACGACGCCGACGAGGGGCTGCGCGCGGTCGGCAATCTGCACACCTTCCCGCACGCGGTGCGGGAGATCTTCGCCGTGACGCCGGCCGAGACGGAAGAGGACTGGGCGACGATCGCCGAACGGCTGCGGGCGGTGCCCGCCGCGTACGCCGGATATCGCGCATCGCTCGAACTCGGCCTGGAACGCAAGCTGTTCGCCGCGCCGCGCCCCACCGCCACCTTCATCGGGCAGCTCGGCGAGTGGGCCACGTCCGGTGCCGGTGGCCGCGGCTGGTTCGAGGAGTTCGCCGCGGAAGGACCCGCCGCGCTGCGCGCCGAGCTCGACGCCGCCGCGCGCGCCGCCACCGAGGCCGTCGTCGCCCTGCGCGACTGGCTGCGGGACGTCTACGCGCCCGCGATCGAGGGCGCCCCCGACACGGTGGGCCGCGAGCGCTACGCCCGCTGGTCGCAGCACTTCAACGGGGCCGACCTGGACCTCGACGAGGCGTACGCGTACGGCTGGTCCGAGTTCCACCGGCTGCTCGCAGAGATGCGGGCCGAGGGCGAGAAGATCCTGCCGGGCGCGGCCACGCCGTGGGTGGTGCTCGCCCATCTCGACGAGCACGGCGCGCACATCGAGGGCGTGGACGAGGTGCGGGGCTGGCTGCAGGAGCTGATGGACGAGGCGATCGAGGCGCTGGACGGCACGCACTTCGAACTCGCCGAGCGGGTACGGAAGGTGGAGTCGCACATCGCGCCGCCGGGCGGTGCGGCCGCCCCGTACTACACGGGCCCGTCCGAGGACTTCTCGCGGCCGGGGCGGACCTGGCTGCCGACGATGGGCGAGACCCGTTTCCCCGTGTACGACCTGGTCTCCACCTGGTACCACGAGGGCGTGCCCGGCCATCATCTCCAGCTGGCCCAGTGGGCGCACGTCGCCGAGAACCTCTCCCGCTACCAGGCCACGCTCGGCATCGTCAGCGCCAACGCGGAGGGCTGGGCGCTGTACGCGGAGCGGCTCATGGACGAGCTCGGGTTCCTCACCGACCCGGAGCGCAGGCTCGGCTATCTGGACGCGCAGATGATGCGCGCGCTGCGGGTCATCGTCGACATCGGCATGCACCTGGAGCTGGAGATCCCGGCGGACTCGCCCTTCCGCCCCGGCGAGCGCTGGACGCCCGACCTCGCGCAGGAGTTCTACGACGCGCACTGCAGCCGCCCCACGGACTACGTGGCCAGCGAGATGACCCGCTATCTCTCCATCCCCGGCCAGGCCATCGGCTACAAGCTGGGCGAGCGTGCCTGGCTGCTCGGCCGGGAGAACGCACGGCGGCGGCTCGGCGACGCGTTCGACGCGAAGGCGTGGCACATGGCCGCGCTGTCGCAGGGGTCGCTGGGGCTGGACGATCTGGTGGACGAGTTGTCGGCGCTCTGAGACCGGCTCCGTCCTCACCGCCCAGTGGGTGTCGAGCATGGCGGCGTCGATGCCGTCCAGGGTGCCGTCGTCGCCGCTGACGGCGTGGTTGGCGACGAGGATGTCGATCCGCCCGCCGAGCGCGTCGGCGGCCGTGGCGATCAGCTCTGCCGGTGCGGCGGGGTCGCCGGGCCCGTCGTGGACCCGCGCCCGCGGGTCGCCGAGCGCGGCTCGCACTGCGGCGACGGGCCACGGCGTAGCCGATGCCGCCGCGCCTGCTGACTCCGGTGACCAGGGCCGTGCGCCCGCGCAGGGTCATGTCCCGTACGGGGCCCGGGCGCACGGGAGTTGATGCGGCGCGCCCGCCCGCCGCGCCTCAGCAGCCGCAGTCCTCCGCGTCCTCGGGCGCGGTGAGCGGGTCCGGGGCGCGCCGCTCACTGCCCTCCCACGTCTCGAACTCGAAGCCCTCGCGCACCCAGTACTCGAAGCCGCCCAGCATCTCCTTGACCTGGAAGCCGAGTTCGGCGAGGGCGAGGGCGGCGCGGGTCGCGCCGTTGCAGCCGGGGCCCCAGCAGTAGGTGACCACGGGGACGGACTTGTCGAGGAGCTGCTCCGCCTGCTGCGGGATGAGCGCGGTCGGCAGGTGGATCGCGCCGGGGACATGGCCCTGGTCCCAGCTCGCGGTCGACCGGGAGTCGATCACGACGAAGCCGGGGTCGCCGTCGGCGGCGAGTGCCGAGGCGACGTCGGACACGTCGGCGTGGAAGGCGAGGCTCGCGCCGAAGTACGCGGCGGCCGCGGCCGGCGATGCGGGCGGCACCCGGAGTACGGAGTTGGGGGCGCCGGTGGCGGCGGGGCTCGGGGTCTGCGTCGTAGTGCTCATGGCCAGAAATCTACGGGCCTGCCGGCCGCCTCTGAAGGGCTGATCCTCGGCGTAGGGGATGATCGGCCGGGGATTCCCCGGCACTTGCCGCACTTCGCCGCTCATTGCACAGCAGATGGCCGATCCCCGGTCAACCCCTTGATCGGCCGGGAAATCCCCTGTTACCTCTCAGCCATGACCGGTTATTCCACGGACGCCACCGACTGGCGCATCCTCGACGTCCTCCAGCGCGAGGGCCGCGCCAGCTATGCCGAGCTGGCCCGGGCCGTCGCCATGTCCCCGAGCGCCGTCACCGAACGGGTACGCCGGCTCGAGGAGGCGGGCGTGATCCAGGGGTACGCGGCCGTGGTGGACCCGGAGCGGCTCGGCCTGCCGATCCTCGCGTTCGTCCGCCTGCGCTATCCCAACGGCAATTACAAGCCGTTCCACGACCTGGTGGAGGTGACCCCGGAGATCCTGGAGGCGCACCACGTCACGGGCGACGACTGCTTCGTGATCAAGGTCGCGGCGCGCTCGATGAACCACCTGGAGGAGGTCGCCGGGCGGATCGGCGCGCTGGGGTCGGTGACCACGAGCGTCGTCTACTCGTCGCCGCTGCCGAGGCGCCCGCTGGGCCGCTGAGACGGCACCCGCCTCACGCCCCGCCCCGCTGGCGCACGACCGACCCCGCACGCCCCTTCTCGACCTCCAGCTGCGCGTGCACCCGGCGCCGCAGGTCCGCGACGTGGCTGACGATGCCGACGCTGCGGTCCCGCTCGCGCAGTGAGTCAAGGACGTCGAGGACCTCGTCCAGGGTCTGGTCGTCGAGGCTGCCGAAGCCCTCGTCGATGAAGAGCGTGTCGAGGCGTACGCCGCCGGCCTCGTCGGTGACGACATCGGCGAGGCCGAGCGCAAGGGCGAGCGAGGCGAAGAACGTCTCGCCGCCCGACAGCGTCGACGTGTCGCGCTCGCGGCCCGTCCACGCGTCGACCACGTGCAGTCCCAGGCCGGAGCGGCCGCGGCCGGTGCGGTCGTCGGAGTGGACCAGGGTGTAGCGGCCCGACGACATGCGCTGCAGCCGTGCGGTCGCGGCGGCCGCGACCTGTTCGAGGCGGGCGGCGAGGACGTAGGACTCGAGGCGCATCTTGCGTTCGTTCTCCGCCGACGTGCCCGCGGCGAGCCCGGCGAGCCGCGCCACGCGGTCGTACTCGGCGCGCAGCGGGGCGATCCTGCGGGCGCCCGCGGCCGACCTGCCGGAGAGCCGGTCGAGTTCGGCGCGGCGCCGGGGCGCCCCGGCGCGCCCCCCCCCCGGGGCGGGGGCGGCCCGGGCGGGCCCGGAGGCGGGCGGCACGGGGGGCGCGCGCGCTCGGTCGGGCGGGGGGGGTGTGGGTGGGGGCG
>NZ_JBHYIG010000091.1:0-30972 GCF_042740015.1 Streptomyces sp. NPDC059037 | reverse complement strand
GAGTGGTTCCGGGCGCCCCATATGAGTTTCGAGCAGCGGCTGCGGCAGCGGCAGCGCTAGCGCATCTTCGGTCCGCCGCGAGGCATCCGCATGCCCTTCGGCATCGGCCCCTTCGGCAGCGGCATGTTGCTCATCAGGTCGCCCATCGCGCGCAGCCGGTCGTTGGTCGCCGTGACCTGCGGGCCCTGGAGGACGCGGGGGAGCTTCAGAAGCGTCGTACGCAGCTTCTTCAGCGGGACCTCGCCCTCGCCGGTGCCGACGATGACGTCATGCACCGGGACGTCCGAGACGACGCGCGCCATCTTCTTCTTCTCGGCGGCCAGCAGGCTCTTCACCCGGTTCGGGTTGCCCTCGGCCACGAGCACGATGCCGGCTTTGCCGACCGTGCGGTGCACGACGTCCTGGCTGCGGTTCATCGCCACCGCCGGAGTCGTCGTCCAGCCACGGCCGATCTTGTCGAGCACCGCGGCCGCCGCACCGGGCTGGCCCTCCATCTGCCCGAAGGCGGCACGCTCGGCCCTGCGCCCGAAGACGATCGCCATCGCGAGGAAGGCGAGCACAAAGCCCAGAATGCCGAGATAGATCGGGTGACCGATCCCGAAGCCGATCGCGAGGAAGGCACCGAAGGTGACGATTCCCACAGCCGCGATGACAAGCCCGATCCGCGGATCGGCCTTGCGGGTCATCTTGTAGGTCAGAGCGATCTGCTTGAGTCGCCCGGGGTTCGCGGCGTCCGCCGCGGTTTCCTTCCTCGCCATGTCCTGAAGTCTACGTGTCCCTGGAAGTGACTACGACGTGCGGGTTGTCATCGCCTCTTCGAGCACGCGCAGCGCCTCGGCCCGGTCCTTGGCGCGGCGCCGGTCGTCGAGCACGGACGTCCAGGCGTTGCGGCGTGCGGTGCGCTGGCCGCCGCTCATGAGCAGCGACTCGACGGCACGCAGTGCGTCGGTGACGGACGGGATGGCGGTGGCGCGTACGGGCGCGGCCTGCATGGTGGGGCCCTCCTGAGCGGCTATGGGTAGGGCTGTACGTGGGGTAATTCCAGGGTCACTGATTGGTGTTACCAGGGCGTGACCGACCGGTCAAACACCGATGAAACCTTGACGCTGAGCCGCAGAACGCTGACGCGGCCCGTACGGTCCCCCTCACCTGCGGGGACCGTACGGGCCGCGTCATATCAGCCTCTACTCGGCGGTAGCCGCTTGTGCGCCGATTCACACAGTCGGGCCTGTGGTCCGATCCGGACCACCTGGGGGGGGCGGGGGGGGGCCCCCGGGGGGGGCCGGGCCCCCCCGCCCCCGTACCGCACCGCACTCCGGTGACCGACTTCAACAAGGACGGGTACGCCGACCTCGCCGTCTCCGCGGGCCGCGGCACCGTCGACGGCAAAACCGGCGCCGGCTACATATCGATCGTGTACGGCTCGGCGGCCGGTGCCGACACCGCGAACGCCAAGCAGATCAGCCGCGCCACCCCCGGCATGCCGGGCACCCCCGAGCAGGGGGCGGGCTTCGGCCTGCGCACCACCGCACGTGACCTCGACGGCGACGGGTACACCGACCTCGTCGTGAACGACGAGCCCTACGACGTCGTGCTCTGGGGTTCCGAGTTCGGCCTCACCGGGATCTCGCAGTTCCCCGGCGAGTCCGCGTGGGACCTGAAGGCCGGCGACTTCAACGGCGACGGCAAGGCCGACCTCGTCGCCAACACCCGCGCCGGCCTGGAGACCCGCTTCGGCCCGTTCACCCGCGACGGAAAGCCCGCGTCCAGCAAGCTCCTGGAGATCGGCGAGGACGACGGACCGGCCGACATCATCGTCGGCGACATGACGGGCGACGGCGCGGACGACCTCGTCACCAGCCACTCCTTCGAGGAGATGCAGTACTCCTCGAAGCTGTGGAAGGGCGGCAAGGACGGCTTCACCGGCGCCACCACGCCCACCGGCAAGTACACCGTCGACGGCGTCATCGCCGACGTGGACAAGGACGGGTACGGCGACCTGGTGGCCCGCGAGGTGGACCACGTCTCCGAGATGCAGGAGTACGACGCGGGCGCCGTCCGCGTCGTCTACGGCGCCGCGTCCGGTCTCTCCGACCGCACCAAGAAGATCACCCAGGACACCGCAGGCGTCCCCGGCGTCGGCGAGCAGGGCGACTGGGACCTCGGCGACAAGGGCGACCAGTTCGGCTACTCCCTCTCCGCCGGTGACGTCACCGGCGACGGCTACCCGGACATCGCCGTCGGCGTGCCCGGCGAAGACGTCGACTCCGCGGGCGACACCGGCGCCATCGTCCTCCTGAAGGGTGGCTCGGCCGGCCTGACCGGCACCGGCGCCCAGGCCTTCAACCAGACCACCGCGGGCGTCCCCGGCGTCTCGGAGGGCGACGACGCCTTCGGCTCCGCCGTCCTGCTCGCGGACGTGAACAACAACAACCGCGCCGACCTGACCGTGGGCGCGCCCACCGAGGACGGCACGGTCAAGGACTCGGGGGCGGCCTGGCTCCTGCGCGGCTCCCAGAACGGTCTGACGACGACCAACATCACGTCGTTCAGCCCGTCCTCGCTGGGCACCGCGCAGGACGGCGCCCAGTTCGGCGGACAGCTCGCCCAGTAATCCCCTGGCTGGACCTCAGTCCAGGACGGGAAGCAGCTCCGGGAGGTGGCCGTCCGACGCGGCGGCCGCCTCCTGCCGCTCCCGCGGCACCTCTCCGTACAGCGTCGTCCGCGGCTTGGCCGGACGCCCCGCCTCCTCCGCGATCGCCACGAGGTCCTTGACCGAGCGGTACGAGCCGTAACTGGAGCCCGCCATCCGGGAGATGGTCTCCTCCATCAGCGTGCCGCCCAGGTCGTTCGCGCCCGAGCGCAGCATCTCCGCCGCGCCCTCCGTGCCCAGCTTCACCCAGCTGGTCTGGATGTTCGGGATGTGCGGGTGGAGCAGGAGCCTCGCCATCGCCACCACCGCGCGGTTGTCACGCGTGGTCGGGCCGGGGCGGGCTATCCCCGCCAGATACACCGGCGCGTTGGTGTGGATGAAGGGGAGCGTCACGAACTCCGTGAAACCACCGGTCTCCTGCTGAATGGCAGCCAGCGTGCGGAAGTGGCCGAGCCAGTGCCTCGGCTGGTCCACATGCCCGTACATCATCGTGGACGAGGAGCGGATGCCCAGCTCATGGGCCGTCTTCACCACCTCGATCCACGTGGCCGTCGGCAGCTTGCCCTTCGTCAGGACCCAGCGCACCTCGTCGTCGAGGATCTCGGCGGCCGTGCCGGGGATCGAGTCGAGGCCCGCCTCCTTGGCGGCGCTCAGCCAGTCACGTATCGAAAGGCCCGTACGCGTCGCGCCGTTGACGACCTCCATCGGCGAGAAGGCGTGCACATGCATGCCCGGCACGCGCTCCTTCACGGCCCGCGCGATGTCGAAGTACGCGGTGCCGGGCAGGTCCGGGTGGATGCCGCCCTGCATGCACACCTCGGTGGCGCCGACCTCCCAGGCCTGCTGGGCGCGGTCGGCGACCTGGTCCAGGGAGAGCGTGTACGCGTCCGCGTCGGTCCTGCGCTGGGCGAAGGCGCAGAAACGGCAGCCCGTGTAGCAGACGTTCGTGAAGTTGATGTTCCGCGTGACGATGTACGTCACGTCGTCGCCGACCACCGACTTGCGTACGTCGTCCGCGATGCCGCACAGCGCGTCGAGCGCGGGCCCGTCCGCGTGCAGCAGCGTCAGCGCCTGCGCGTCCGTCAGGCGCGTCGGGTCGTCGGCGGCCGTCTTCAGAGCAGCCCGTACGTCGCCGTCGATGCGGGACGGGACCATGCCGGGCGCGGCCTGCTCGCGCAGCGCGTCCCAGTCGCCGTACACCTCGTCGAAGTCGTCGCGCCGGTCCGACGTGCGCCCCGTCGTGTCGATGGTGCGGTGCAGGTCGGTGCGGCCGGACGAGGCGACGTATCCCTCGTCGGGCTCCTGCCAGGGGTGGCCCTCCACGACCGCGTCCGGACGCGCCAGACCCGTCTCCGGGTCGGCGAGCGCCCGCACGTGCGGAAGGAGCCGCGGGTCGAGCCATGGCTCACCCCGCCCCACGAACTCCGGGTAGACACACAGCCGTTCCTCCAGGCGGAAGCCCGCCGCCGCCGACTGCTCGGCCAGCTCGTCGAGCTGCGGCCAGGGCTTCTCGGGGTTCACGTGGTCGATCGTGACCGGAGAGACGCCGCCCCAGTCGTCGATGCCCGCGCCGATCAGGCGTGCGTACTCCCCGTCGACCAGATTCGGCGGGGCCTGGATACAGCCCGCAGGACCCATGATGTGCCGGGCCACGGCGACCGTCGCGACCAGGTCGTCGAGGTCGGCGTCCGGCATGCCGCGCATGGCCGTGTCCGGCTTGGCGCGGAAGTTCTGGATGATCAGTTCCTGGATGCCGTGGTACGAGCGCGACACGCGCCGCAGCGCGAACAGCGAATCCGCGCGTTCCTCATGCGTCTCCCCGATCCCGATGAGCAGCCCGCTGGTGAAGGGCACGGACGACCGGCCCGCATCCTCCAACACCCGCAGCCGGACAGCCGGTTCCTTGTCGGGCGAGCCGTGGTGCGGCATGCCCGGCTCGCTCCACAGCCGCTCGGCGGTGGTCTCCAGCATCATGCCCATCGACGGCGCGACCGGCTTGAGCCGCTGGAAGTCCGTCCAGGTCATGACGCCGGGGTTGAGGTGCGGCAGCAGACCCGTCTCCTCCAGGATGCGGATCGAGATGGCACGCACGTACGCGATCGTGTCGTCGTACCCCTCCGCCTCCAGCCACTCCCGCGCCTGGGGCCAGCGGTCCTCGGGCTTGTCCCCGAGGGTGATCAGGGCCTCCTTGCAGCCCAGTTCGGCACCGCGCCGCGCGATGTCCAGGACCTCGTCCGGAGACATGAACATCCCGTGCCCCGCACGCCGCAGCTTGCCGGGGACGGTCGCGAACGTGCAGTAGTGGCATTTGTCCCGGCACAGACGGGTCAGCGGGATGAAGACGCTCTTCGAGTACGTGATGACGCCGGGCCGCCCCGCCGCCGCGAGCCCCGCGTCACGCACCCGCGCGGCGGACGCGGCGAGATCCTTGAGGTCGTCCCCGCGCGCCTGGAGCAGCACGGCGGCCTCGGCGGTGTCGAGCGCGACGCCGTCCCTGGCGCGCTTGAGGGCGCGGCGCATGGCGTTGGCGGTGGGTCGGGCCGGCTCCTGCGGTGCTGAGTCCTGCGGCGCGCTGTTGGTCATGGCTCCGAGCATACGAGCGGGCGCCGACAGAAACAGCTACAGGTCAGTGCTGGTTTCCGGCGGCCGGTGTGAGGTGCACGTATCGCTGGAATCCGTCGAGCGCCTCCAGTACGCCGGCCTCCTCGCCCGCGGGCAGCTGCACGATGACTTCGTCGACGCCGAGGTCGGCGTAGTGGGCGAGCTTGCCTTCGGTGGGCTCGACCGCCGAGAGGGCGACGTACAGGTCACCGGGCGGGCGGCCCGCGTCCGCCCATGCCTCCCGGAGCGCCGGGAGGGACTCGCGCAGGCCACCGCCGCCGATGGGCAGCCAGCCGTCGGCGTACTCCGCGATGTGCGCGAAGAGCCTGGGGCCCGCGGCGCCGCCGATGAGGGTGCGGGGGCCGTGCAGGGGCGGCCCGTGTTGCTTGCGCTCTCGGGGGGGCAGCTGCGGCTTCGGGTGTACGTCACTGGCCCGCACGCTCGCGAACTCACCCTCGTAGGCGGTGGGTTCGGTGTCCCAGAGGGCCCGCATGACCGCCATCCGGTCCCGCACGAGGGCGCGCCGGGTGGGCCAGTGGACTCCGTGGTCGGCGGCCTCCTCGCGGTTCCAGCCATATCCGATGCCGAGGGTGAAACGGCCGCCGGAGAGATGGTCGAGGGTGGCGATCTGCTTGGCGAGGTCGATGGGGTCGTGCTGCCCGACGAGCGTGATGTTCGTGCCGAGGGCGAGGGTCCGGGTGACGGCGGCGGCCTGCGCGAGGGCGACGAAGGGGTTGAGCATGCGGGCGCACTCGGGCGGGAGTTCACCGCCGGGGTAGGGGGTTTCGCGGGCCACGGGGATGTGGGAATGCTCGGGGAGGTAGAGCCCCGCGAAGCCCCGCTGCTCCAGCTCCTGGGCGAGGCGGATCGGGGTGATGGTCTCGTCGGTGAGGTAGCTCGTGGCGGCTACTCGCATGGGTCGGCCTCCGGTCAGCGGGGGGGGCGGGGTCTACTTCCTAGCCGTCAGCGGCGCAGGAGTCCATGCCCCGCCCGTGCGGCCCGTCCGCCGCCGGTAGTACGCGACCGTCACCGCGATCAGCAGCGGGGCCCACGCGAGGAGCGGCAGATAGCAGGCGACGAGGATCGCCTCCTGGACCGCGCTGTCGGTGGCCCCCGAGCCAAGGCCCGCCATGTGGGCGTAGAACCCCCAGGCCACAAGCCCGAGTAGCCCCGCCGCGCCCAGCGACGCCGGAACCACCGCCGCCATCGTCCGCACCCTGCGCCCGCCGAGCAGCGGCACCCACCCCGGCACGACCTCGCCCCACCCCCGCACCAGGCCGAGGGTCAGCAGGGCCAGGCACTCCGCGACGACGCTGAGCCCCAGCACGTACACCGTCTGCCACCCGCCGGGGAACGGATCCTTGGCCACCGGCAGCCCCGCGGCCAGGGCGACCCGCCACAGCCCGGAGGGCAGCGTGGCCAGCGGGACGGCGTGGGCGGCGATCACGGCCCAGCGGGGCACGTCCGGCAGTGCGCTCAGCTTCATCATGCGGCCCATGCTGCCGGGGCAGGCACACCCCCCACATCGGCGTACGAGCCGACTCCGCGCCCCGCGCCTCCGCCGCACGGGGGAGCCGAAATTCATACGCCCGCACGCGCACCTGCGACCTAACCTGACCCCCATGAACAGAAGGCGCCGCAAGAAGCTGACGAAACGCCTGGTCCTGGCCGCGCTGCTCGGCCTCCCCACCGAGGTGGAATCGCTGCTGCGCGCGGGCGCCGACCCGCGCACCCCCGACCCCGACGGCACGACCCCCCTCTACATCGCCTCCGTCCAGGGCAACGCCCCCATCGTCCGCGCGCTCCTCGCGGCAGGCGCCGACCCCGACGCGGAGAGCGGCCACGGCGACCAGGGCACTCCGCTGTGCGGGGCCGCCTGCTGGGGACACGTGGACGCGGTCCGCGAACTCCTCGCCCACGGCGCCGACCCCGACCTCCGCGAGGACCGGGGCAGCGGGAACACCCCGCTGTACTGGGCGCTGCACGGCCCTCACGAGGAGACGGCCACGATGCTGCGGGAGGCGGGCGCGAAAGCCTAGGCACTGCCGCACGCACGCCCGACACCACCCGTAAGTCTGTCAATTGCCTTCCCTTGCCGGGAAGTTCACGGCTGAATACCAGGGTTGCCCTGCAGTCTCATCCGACACCCTGGGGAGCCGCCACATGTGCGAGGACGAGCTACACCACCGCAGCAGAGCCACCGACACACCCCTGAACCGGCGCGGACTCCTCGTGACGGGAGCCGCCGCCGCGCTTACGTTGAACAGCGTGAGCTTCGCGAGCGCCGCAGGGCGTGCATCCGGAAGTGACGACGAGACCAAGGTGGTGCGCGGCACGCTGCCCACCGGGTCGGCCGACTTCGTCTACCTTCCGGTCGAAGTCCCGGACGGCGTACGGGAGATCCACGTCGCGTACAAGTACGAGAAGGCGACGGTCCCGGCGGGCACCCAGAACAACGCACTCGACATCGGCGTCTTCGACCAGCGCGGCACCGCGCTCGGCGGCAAGGGCTTCCGCGGCTGGTCGGGCGGCGCGCGCACGGAGTTCTTCATCCGCGCCGACGACGCGACCCCCGGCTACATCCCAGGACCGGTCAAGGCGGGCACCTGGAACATCGCGCTCGGCCCCTACACCGTCGCCCCGCAAGGCCTGCCCTACGAGGTGACGATCACCCTCAAGTACGGGGAGCCGGGCAAGACACCGAAGCCCCTCTACCCACCGGACCGCGCGAAGGGGCGGGGCCGCGCCTGGTACCGCGGCGACTGCCACCTCCACTCCTGGTACTCCGACGGCAGGCGCACCCCGGCCGAGATCGCGGCACTCGCCCGCGCCGCGGGCCTCGACTTCATCAACACCTCCGAGCACAACACGCACTCGGCGCACGCCCATTGGGCCGACCAGGCGGGCGACGACCTCCTCGTCATGCTGGGCGAGGAGGTGACGACCCGCAACGGCCACGTGGTCGCCCTCGGCACGGACCCCGGCACGTTCATCGACTGGCGCTACCGGGCCCGCGACAACCGCTTCGGCAAGTACGCCCGCGAGATCCGCGACGCGGGCGGCCTGGTCGTCCCCGCCCACCCGCACGCCACCTGCGTCGGCTGCAACTGGAAGTTCGGCTTCGGCGAGGCGGACGCGGTGGAGGTGTGGAACGGCGCGTACACCCCGGACGACGAGGTCTCGCTGGCCGACTGGGACAGCACCCTCGTCGCGGCCGTACGCGGCCGCAAGCCATGGATCCCCGCCATGGGCAACAGCGACGCCCACCGCGACCCCGACCCCGTCGGCTCCCCGCAGACGGTCGTCCTCGCCGACAACCTGACCCGCGAGGCGATCCAGGCCGGCATCCGAGCGGGCCACAGCTACGTGGCCGAGTCCAAGAACGTATCGCTGAAGTTCACGGCGACGGGCGGCAAGGGCAAACAGGCAGGCATCGGCGAACGCCTCCCCGTAGACCCCGACGCCCCGGTGACGATCCGCCTCGACGTGACGGGCGCCCCCGCCTGCACGATCCGCTTCGTGACGGACCAGGGCGTCCTCTTCACATCCCCGGCCCTCCCCGAATCGGGAACAGGCACGGCCCAGTGGCAGACGACAGCCTCGTACGCGGCGTACGTCCGCGCGGAGGTCCGCCACGCCCCGGTGGTGACGGGCCTGCCGGGCCCACTGGCCGCCTTCACGAACCCGATCTTCCTGGGGCGTACACCTACGTGACCGCTTCATCACCAACCTGAAGGCGTCACCGTGGGGTCCACTTCAGGCAAACTAGATCAATTCGTTTCACTTCGGGGCAATTAGCATCTTCCTCATTCGTGCAGAGGTCCGGCCGGGGAACATCGGTGGCAAGTCCCAGCCCCAGAACGCCACCCGCTCCCCGGCTCACGCCGAAGGCTCTCAACAGGCAGTTCCCGCCTTGAGGGTGGCCAGCCCAGTCGTCATCCAGGGAGGTGCACTTGACGACTCCGTTCCGTACGAGTGAGCAGACCCACCCCGCTGTGCTTCCTCAGCAGCGGGCCCTGGAATCCGTGGCAGCAGACACCCCTTCGGGAGAGGCCGAAACGGGCCATGGACCCCTCGTTTCCCCGCGAGGCACTGGTGCGGTCCAAGGGCGAGGGGAGACTTCCGGCGGCGGCACCCGCCACCGGAGGCGTCACCCTGCAGCCGGGAGATCCGGCCAGGGAGTGATCGAGGACCGTGAGGTCCTCACCAGCCGCTCACACACCAGCGGCGGCACCGGCATCGGCGAGCAGCGAGTCTTCGTCCTCGATCGGCATGGGAAGGCACTCATGCCCTGCCATCCAGCGCGGGCGCGGACGTTACTGGACCGCGGGCGAGCACGCGTCGCTCGCCTCGCCCCGTTCACCATCCGCCTCATCGACCGCACCCTCGCGGAGTCCGAGGTCGATGGCGTACAACTCCGGATCGATCCCGGCAGCAAGGCCACGGGAATCGCGCTCACGGACGAGAAGCAGGAGGTCCGGCCCGGCGGCCCTCCCGCGACAGTGCGGCGCGGGCTCGCATCCGTCGAGCTACGACATCGCGGCGCACAGATCAGGGCCAAGATGCACAGGCGCGCGACCCTGCGGCACCGTCGGCGCACCGCCAACCTTCGTCACAGAAAGCCCCGTTTCCACAACCGGAGCCGGTCGCCCGGCTGGCTCCCGCCGTCCCTTGCGCATCGAGTGGACACCACTGTCTCTCAAGTGGCCCGGCTGATGCGGCTGGCGCCGGTCACCGAGATCCACATCGAGCAGGCCGCCTTCGACGTCCACGCCAACAGTGCGGACGGGCCGCTCGAGGGGACCGACTACCAGCGGGGAACCCTGGCGGGATCCGAAGTGCGCGAGTACCTGCTGGAGAAATGGCAGCGAGCCTGCGCCTACTGCGGCGTGACCGACGTACCCCTGGAGGTCGAGCACATCCGGCCCAGCGCCCGGGGCGGAACCGACCGCATCAGCAACCTCACGCTCTCCTGCCGCCGCTGCAACCGGGCCAAGAACACCACAGCGGTCGCCGACTTCCTGGCCGACCGCCCAGAGGTAGCAGCGAAGATCGCACGCCAGGCACGCACTCCCCTGACCGACGCCGCCGCCATGAACACCACCCGGTGGCGCCTGCGGAGCCGGCTTGCCGAGCTCGGCCCTCCCGTCACCGGCTGGTCAGGCGGCCGCACGAAATTCAACCGGACCCGGTCCGGCCTGCCGAAAACCCACACCCTGGACGCGCTCTGCGTGGGGGAACTGAGCGAGGAGACGTACGTCGTACGCCACCCGGTACGCCCACTGATCATCACCTGCCACGGCCGCGGCATCTACCAACGCACCCTGACGGACGCCTACGGCTTCCCACGGCAGCGAAGGCCACGCACCAAGCGCCACTTCGGCTTCACCACCGGCGACCTCGTCACTGCCCAGGTCCCCAAGGGGAAGAAGGCCGGCCACCACAGGGGCCGCCTCGCCGTACGCAGCGACGGCTACATGAACATCCGGACCACAACCAAGCTGGTGACCGCCATCCACCACCGCCACATCCGCCTGCTCCAACGCGGCGACGGCTACAGCTACGCCCTGGGTGGCGAAGTCTGAGCAATTGCAAGTCAGTTGGAGCAATACAGGACTCCCCTACTGTGTCGCGTCATGACGATCCTGATCATCGGTGGTAGTGGGTTCCTGGGCGCCGAGCTGGTCCGCCAGGCGGCAGCAGCCGGGCACGTGACGGCCGCGACCTTCGCGACCAGGCCCAGCAGCATTCCGAAGGTCACGTGGCACGCCCTCGACCTGCGGGACCCCGCGCGCGCTGAAGCAGTCTTGGCCGAGGTCGGCCCGCGCATCGTCATCAACGCGTCGAGCGGCAAAGCCGACTGGGCGGTCACGGCCGAGGGACCGGTCCGCCTGGCGATGGCAGCGGCCAAGTACGGCTGCCGCCTGGTCCATGTATCCAGCGACGCGGTGTTCTCCGGCGCCCGAGTCCACTACGACGAATGCTGCCTCCCCGACCCTGTCACCCCCTACGGCGCAGCGAAGGCCGCAGCGGAGACAGGAGTCCGCCTCGCATACCCGGAAGCCGTCATCGCTCGCACATCGCTGATCATCGGCGACCGGCAGTCTGCGCATGTACGCGCGGTGCACGACCTCGCGGGCGGTACGCGCGACGGCGTCCTGTTCACCGACGACATCCGCTGTCCCGTGCACGTATCCGACCTGGCCGCCGCCGGCCTTGGGGACCAACGGAACAGCCAGTATCGGTGAGATTGATCTTGAACGGTGAGAGGGCCCTGGCGGGTGCCATCTGCGGGCGCGGTCACGCGCTCCCTGGCTGCTCGACCTCGGCGAACGCCCGGTAGAGCGAGGCGACGGAGGGGTGCTTGTCCTTGTTCTTGCCGGTCTTGATGGTGAGCTTCTTCGCGATGTCGGGGACGGGGACGCCCTTGTCCTTGAGTGCGAGGGCGAAGGTGAGCATGTCGTCGTCGATGACCTTGGGCCGTCCGCCGTGGTTGCCCTTCTTCGCCGCGCTGACCTGGCCTTCGAGGGTCTTCTCGCGGATGTAGTTGCGCTCGATCTGCCCGGCGACGGCGAGCACGGCGAAGAACATGGCGCCCATGCCGTTGGGGTCGTAGATCCCGGTGAGCGGGCCGGTGAGGAGTTCGAGCTGGATGCCGCCGGCCTGGAGCTCGCCGGACAGCGTCATCAGCTCGGCGGCGTTCCTCGCCAGGCGCTTGAGTTCGTGGACAGTGAAGATGACCGGGGTGTCGGGGGCGGCCTCCTTGAACTGGTGGGCCAGCTTGAGCGCGGCCTCCAGCTCGGGCCGCACCTTGATCCGGGTGCTGATCTGCTCGGAGAAGACCTTGTGGCAGTCGGCCGCGTGGAGGGCTTCGAGCTGGCTCGCCAGCTCCTGGCGGGCCGTCGACGTGCGGGCGTACCCGATACGGATCGCCTTCTGGGTGCGCTGCGCGGGCACTGCGGCGGGCGCGGGCCCCTGCTTCCAGGGGCGGCCGGGCGAGCGGTCGGCGGGGACGGGCACGTCAAGTTCCTCGCGCAGCGCGGCGATGAGGACGAAGCGCGGGGTGTGGTACTTCGTCGCGGTCTTCCCGCCGCGGGTGCGGCACGCGCTCCCGGCGGGCACTTCGCACTTCGGGCAGTCGTTGCGTTCTACCGCGTCTGCGGCTTGATCGGGCGTCAGATCCACACGATCAGTGTCGCAGAAGGTGTCTCGCAGAACGCCTGAGTTCTGAGAGGACTTCTGCGAAGCGCGACCTGCGGAAACGCGATCACTCCGGGGGCTCTCGCAGAACTCGCACAGATGGTCAATTATGAGAATGACGCTGCGTCACCACGACTACGGACTGACGTGATCCGCGGCTCGGGCAACTTCGGTTGAGACTCCGCCGGACACCTGCGGCACCACCGTACGGTGGTCTGATGTTCGCTAGCTACCACCGAACGAGGGGTCCACTGGCGCGGGCCAAAGAGGCAACGGGATGATCTTGAAGGACTGGCGGGCCTACTGAGGCGCCGAGATCGCCGCGGCATATACGTCGTGCTCTCGGTGATGGCGGTAGCACGGGTCTTCGGCACAAGCCACGGTGGTGCTCCCTTTCTGGGGAGATGGGTACAGCTGATCGATTCAGGACAACTTCGGGTGGAGAGCAGGGAAGGCGTGTACCTGTCCGTACACGGGCGGGGATGCTGACGGCATGACAACTTTTCCCGGGGGAATCTTCACGATCGTCAACGACGACACCGGCCGCGCCGTCCGCACCTGGCTCGGGGCGACCAGGCAGGTGGGGCAGAGAGACCTCAAGGACGGGACCGACCATCTGGATGACTGGAGCGGCAAGAGCAACCCTGTGTACGTGAGCGCCAAGCCAGGTCTGGGGCTGGGGGCGGCGGACGGCACGGTCGGGACCGCGTGGCGGTTCACGGGCAACAAGGACGGGGGCAAGATCGTCAGCTACCCGGTCAGCGAGTACCAGAACATCGGCGACTACTGCGTGTGGATGGGGAAACCCGACAGAGATACCGCGGACGTCGCGCAGACCATGATGAAGCGCCTGGAGCTGCTGACGGACATGTCAGCGGATCTCAAGAAGAAGCTTGACCCGCTGGTGCAGTCCGCCCACGAGATCATCACCAGTGACCCGCGGAACACTCTGAAGAAGGATCTTTCCGCGGAAGACTTCGCAAAAACGTGGAACGTGCTGTGCGCGTTGCACGACGAGGACAACCCCCGGCTGGGGGAGGACGCAACTGCCGCGGTCAAGGCCTACCTGGACGCGGTCGCGAAGGAAGGGGTGCGCCTGCCGGACGGGTCCAGCATGCGGGGGCCCACATACCTCCGAGGCACCGGCGCAGAGCGCTACGACAACAGCTACTGGTGGGTGTACGACGGCACCTACATCTACAGCGCGGACCACCGGTGCGAGGAGCCGGAGCTGACCTACTGGACCGACAACGGCGGCTCGCTGGTGGGTATGGCCAAGCAGGAGATCGCGAAGGGCTCCGGCCAGACCTGGACCGCCGTCCGGTGGACGCCGCCGGCCTCCTGAACCAGGATTCCCCGGCCAGGCCGGTCGCGCTGGCCGCGGCGATCTTGGCGCCTCAGTAGGCCCGCCAGTCGTTCGAGATCATCCCCGTTGCCTCTTTGACCCGTATCTCGTCAGACCCTGAGAAGGCCGAAGGCCAGCACCCGGGCCTCCTCCAGGAGGTCGAGGACGAGCTGTTCTCGATGTACAGCGGCACCGACCTGGAGACCGAGGCCGGTGCCAAGGTCGCCCTGGCCCGCTTCGAGTTCGACGCCTTCACCTTCGACACCAGCGACTGGGGCTGGCAGGAGTACGACTACTGGTTCGTGTACTCCTGCCACGCGCTGGCCTGGGCTGTCGCCCAGTACGACACCGCGCTGGTGCCCGCCGGCTGACCCGCACCACGGTTTCAGTCCTCCGCTCCGTCGTCATCGTCGTCAAGGTCGGGGGCGTCCGGGTCGCGCAGCGGCCGCAGCGCGCCGGCCGACGGGGTGGAGGCCCGGAAGTTGTAGCGGCCCAGGCAGTTGAGGTTCTTGTGCTTGAGCGGGGACAGCCGCGCGGCGTCCTCGTCCTTGATGTCGTGGCCCTCGGCCCGCAGCTGGGCGACGGCGGCGTCGATGTAGCGCGTCGTCCAGAGCACGACGGCGTTCAGGACCAGGCCGAGCGCGCCGAGCTGGTCCTCCATGCCGTCCCGGTACGCCTGGTGGATGGTGCCCTTCTTGCCGTGGCAGATGTCGCGGGCGCGCTTGTGGCGGGACTCCTGGACGGTGAGCTGCTTGTGCATCTGCCTGCGGTACGTGTCGTCCATGGGGTCGACGACCGCGAGCAGGTGCAGGGTCTTGGCGATCCGGCCGTACTCGGCGAACGCGGCGCCCAGCGGGGTGGGGTGGCCCTCGCGGCCGAACATCCGCAGCAGGTCATACGCCCTCACCTGGTTGGTGACCAGGGAGCCGGCCACGCGGAGCATATCCGGCCAGTGCGTGATCACCTTCTTCACGTTGACCTTGTTGCGGGCGATCTCCTCCAGCGGCCCGTACCCGCCCGCCGTCTCGGCGCCGGGCATCTGAGCCTTCCAGAACCTCTGGTCCTCAAGGTCCTTGAAGCGCGGGGAGAAGCGGTAGCCGAGCATCTTGAAGATGCCGAAGACCATGTCGGAGTAGGAGGCGTTGTCGGTGGCGACCATCTCCGGCTTCACCCCGCCGTCCAGGTTCAACAGCGCGTCCAGGATGAACAGGGAGTCGCGCGGGGTACCCGGGACGACCATCTGCCCGATGCCGATGACCTGGTCATTGATCGCGTTGAGCCAGGTGATGCCCTTCTTCTTCGCGAAGTACTTGGGGCTGGGGGCGGCGTTGATGGTGCGCACGGGGACGACGAAGCGCAGGCCGTCGACGGAGGCGAGCAGTCCCTGGCCCCAGAACTTCACGATCGGCACCTTCGCCTGGGCCTCGATCAGGGCGGCGTTCGCTGCCCTGATGGTGTCCTCGCGCAGGTAGTACTGGTCGACGTGGACGAGGCGGGAGCGGGTGAGGGCCTCGTAGTTCGGGTTGACGACCGGGGTCATGCCGATGTTGCACGCCTCGCTCACCAGCAGTGCGACCATCGAGGTGGTGAGGTCGTTCATGCGGGTCTTGCCGTCGCCCAGGTGCACGAAGGTGTCCAGGAACCCCGTCCAGGAGTGCACCTCGAACAGCAGGTCCGGCAGGTCGATCTTCGGGAGCATCTTCTCGACCCGCTCACGCAGCCACTTCAGCGACTTCGGCTCACCCAGCGCGTGGAGCTTCTCCACATTCAACTTCGCCCGCCCGTTGGGCTGCACCTCGATGCTGATCTTCGCGTCCGTGCCGGCCTCCTCCAGGCGCTCGGACATCTGCTTCCACGTCGCGTCCAGCACGGCGATCAGCTCGCCCAGGTGCTGCTCGGCGTCGTCAGTCAGGCTCAGCCCCGCCAGGACGTCCTCGCGCACCGCCTCCCAGCCCTTGCCCTGCAAGAGGCGGGCGCGCGGGTCGGACCAGCGGTGCGAGGGCTTGGCGAAGATGTCGCGGCGCTTGAGCGCACGGAAGAGCTGCTCCAGCACGCACACCACGTACGCGTCGCGGTCCACCGCCCCCTGGGGCAGCTCGGCGTTCGCGTACACCGCCTTGCGCCAGTGCGGCGGCACCAGCTTGTCGTCGACCTCCCGCGGCAGCAGCGGCTTCTCCTCCACCCTGCGGCGCGACAGGGCGGGCAGCCTCTTCACCCCGGTCAGGATGCGCTTGCCGCCGGTCGCCGCGTCCAGCGCCTTCGAGTCGCCCAGCAGCGTCAGGAACGGCTTGACGGTGTTGTAGCGCAGCGCCAGCGCCCCGCGCAGCGCCGTCTCGGCCGTGTCGTCGTCCTCCGGCACCAGGCTCACCACCACGCTCGCCGCGCTGGACACCGCCGCCCGCGGCGCGACCTCCTCAATCGCCCGCCACAACGCAGCCACGTCCACATCCGCGCCGGTCTGCTCGATGAGCTCCAGCTCGCCGATGAACACCCTCGCCGCCCTGGCCACGATCCTCGACGCCTTCTCCAGCTGCGGCAGCGTCGACAGGCGCTGTTTGTCCGTGGACCGCTTCGCCGTGCTGATCAGCCTCGTTGCCATCAGGATCTCGAAGAGATCGAGGGCGTCGTCGATCGCCTTCGCCTCCAGGTGCCGCATCACCGCGGCCAGCATCGCCGTGCGCTTCGGCTCCGGGGTCCGCTCCAGTTTCGGTGCCTTGGTGCCCAGCCCGTACCGGGCCAGCGCGGAGAGCCGGTTCGGCGGGATCTTGTCGAGCTTCACCCGCCCCAGCTGGAAGGCGGCGATGTCATCGACCCGCTGCAACGCGTTCTTCATCGCGGTGCCCGTGGTCCGTGTCGGCGGCCGACGCATCCGCTCCAGCTCCGAGTACCGCTTGCCCTCCGGCGTCTTCAGCGTGGCCACCAGATCCCCGGGCAGGGCCGCATTCGCCCGCCTCACCTCCTTGGCGACCACCGCATGCAACCGGTCCTCCGCCATGCCGCGGACCTCGGCGACCTGCCGGGCCAGCACCGACACCCCGGGCAGCAGCACCCGGTTCTTCCGCAGCCAGCCCACCGAATGATCGAACAGCGCCTTCGGCCCCTCCGAGTGCGCCGTCCACGCCCGACCGTGCAGGAACGCCCTGAACTTTCGGCCCCACTCGTGGTCCTCGTACAGGTGGTAGCCGTACGCGTCCCGGATCTCCCACGCGTGGTCGTACACCGTCTGACGCCGGTCGGTGTACCGCTTCACGCACGAGGCGTCCTCGATCCCCAGCTGCTCGGCCAGGTGCTCCACCACCGGCCACGGCACGTCCAGCGGATCCTCGCCCAGGAACAGCCCCACATAGCGCACTGTGCACATCTGAAGCGCGAACCCAAGCTGATGATGCTGCGTACGCCGCAGCGCGATCAGATCCCGGTCCACATCGTCCAGGAAGAAGAAGCGTTCCAGCTCGGGCTTCGTCGGCTCCTCGGCGAACTTCCCGTACGCCTCAGCTTGCTCGTCAGTTAAGAATTCCACCGGCATGCAGCGGACGTAACCACCCGGCACACGCGACCGTGGATCTTTTGCCCGAACACCCGCACAGAACAGATCGCTTGTGCTAGCGGATCACAGCGACGTGACCATGATCGTTCTCACCGATACTGGCTGTTCCGTTGGTCCCCAAGGCCGGCCGCCCTGCTGGAACTCGCATCCGGAGAGGCGAACGGCGTTCACCATCTGGCAGGAGCCGACGCCGTGAGCCGTCACGAACTCGGAATCCTCATCGCCAAGCGCGACGGGCTCGACACCTCCCGGCTGCCTGCGGGACTACGGGTCAATAGCGCCCTTCCCGGGGCGCTCGACGTCCGCCTCAACAGCCGGGCCACCCAGCACAGGCTGAGCACCACGTTGCGCGGCGCTCGCCAGTTCCTCGCCCTGGACGCTTAGTGCCCCTCGAAGCGGCACGAGCCCGCCGCTCCACCTCCGGTCAGTCCGCGACGACCAGCGTCGGGGTGTCGCGCTTCAGTACCTCGCCCCGGAAGAACGCCGGGCTCTTGCGGCCCATCACCAGCATGATCACCACGCCGAGGAGCAGCAGGCCCACCCCGATCACGAAGACCGAGCCGACGCCGAAGACCGAGGAGCCGCTGCCGTACTCCGGGTTCCACATGTCGATCAGGGTCTTGGCGAAGACGCCGGTCAGGAGGATGCCGCCGAGGGTCGGGAGCAGGCCCTTGAAGACGAAGTCCCGTACGGAGCCGAAGAGGTCGCGGCGGAAGTACCACACGCAGGCGAAGGCCGTCAGCGCGTAGTAGAAGCAGATCATGAGGCCGAGGGCGTAGATCGTGTCGACCAGGACGTGCTCGGAGACCAGCGTCATGACCGTGTAGAAGACCGCCGTCGCGATGCCCGCCATGACCGTCGCGCGGCCAGGGGTCTTGAAGCGCGGGTGGACGCGTGCGTACGACTTCGGGAGCGCCTCGTACGCGGACATCGCCAGGACCGTGCGTGCCACCGGGATGAACGTGGTCTGCAGGCTCGCCGCCGCCGACGCGAGGACCGCGACGAAGAGCAGGATGCCGAGGGTCGGCCCCATCACCGGGCCCGCCAGTACGGCGAAGACGTTGTCGGAGGTGTCGGGGTTGGCGAGGCCGAGGCCCTTGGTGCCCGAGCCGACCACCATCTGCGCGGCGACAGCCGTCGCGAGGTAGGAGCCCACGAGCACGACCATCGCGATGAGCGCGGCGCGGCCGGGGGTCTTGTCGCTGCCGGTCGTCTCCTCGTTGGCGGCCAGGCAGGCGTCCCAGCCCCAGTAGATGAAGATCGCGAGCGAGAGGCCCGCGGTGAAGGAGGAGAACGACTTCACCGCGAACGGGTTCAGCCACGACCAGGAGAAGTCCTGCGACAGGGGGAACTCTGCGCTGCCCGCCTTCTGGAACGCCATCACCACGAAGATCGCGAGTACGACCAGCTGCAGGCCGACCAGCGCGTA
This sequence comes from Streptomyces sp. NPDC059037, assembly GCF_042740015.1. Taxonomy (NCBI): domain Bacteria; kingdom Bacillati; phylum Actinomycetota; class Actinomycetes; order Kitasatosporales; family Streptomycetaceae; genus Streptomyces; species Streptomyces sp. NPDC059037. The sequence goes on along the minus strand of NZ_JBHYIG010000091.1, from coordinate 12,197 downwards.
CTGCACCCCCTTCGTAGCCGTCATCCCCCGATAGCTGATGGCGGTCGCCGCCGCGATCAGGGCGAGGCACGTGAGGATGTGGACGGCCTTGTTGTCGTCCAGGGCGGCGACGGAGTCGCTGCTGGTGATTTCCCCGGCCAGGAGCCAGAAGTACGAGGTCGCGACGCCTGCCAGGTTCGAGAGGACGATGATCGTCGCGATGACCAGGCCCCAGCCGCACATCCAGCCGATCCGCGGGCCGAAGGCCTTGACGGTCCAGGTGAAGGACGTGCCGCAGTCGGGCATGGCCTTGTTGAGCTCGCGGTAGGCGAAGGCCACCAGGAGCATCGGCAGGAAGCCCGCGAGGAAGACCGCGGGCATGGCCAGACCGACCTCGCCGGCCGTGGAGCCGAGGGTCGAGGTCAGGCAGTAGACGGGGGCGACGGTCGAGATGCCGATGACGGCGCTGCCCATGAGGCCCACGGAGTTCCCGCCGAGGCCTTTGGCGCGTACGCCCCCGTCGGGGGCGCCGCTTACCGTGTCTCCGGCCTGGGGCCGTACGTCCAACTGGCTCATGAACAGGACGTTAAGTCCTGCGGTTTCCATATCCGGAGGGGTGAGGTCCGGATCTTTCGACTTCCAATCGATGGATGAATCGGTCAGGCGCCATCGATTGATTGACCTCTCAACCGAACCGGTCGGTCATTGCCAGGCAAATCTCGGGCCGTCCGATATACGGGAACCGCAGCACTGCCCGTTTTGCCCCGTTTCAAAATTTTCCCGAGCGTCATCTCACACTTCACATAACGGATATTTTGCGGGACACTTACGGCCGCTTTCCGCCGTTTCGGCCCTCATCCCGGCCAGACGATCGACTGCAGCTCGCTGTACGCGTGCAGCGCGTACGACCCCACGTCCCGGCCCACCCCGCTCTTCTTGAACCCCCCGAACGGCGCCTCCATGTTCCGCCCGATGGTGTTCACGCCGACCCCGCCCGCCCGCAGCCGCCGCGCGACCCGGAAGGCGCGGGCCACGTCCGCGGACCAGACGTAGTCGATGAGGCCGTAGTCGCTGTCGTTGGCGAGGGCGATGCCTTCTTCCTCCTCGTCGAAGGGGACCACCACGACCACCGGGCCGAAGATCTCCTCCCGCACCACCCGCATGTCGTTCGTGCAGTCCGCGAGCAGCGTCGGCGCGACATAGAAGCCGCGGTCGAACGCCGGGCGCTCGCCGCCCGCCACCACCCGCGCGCCCTCCTTGCGGCCAAGCTCCACGTACGACTCGATGCGGTCCCGGTGCGCGGACGAGATCACCGGGCCGACGATCGTGCCCTTCTCCCGCGGATCGCCGACCTTCATGTAGCCGATGTATCCCGTCAGCTTCTCGATGAGGGCTTCGTACACCGCGCGGTGCGCGATCACTCGCGTCGGGGCCGTGCAGATCTGTCCGCTGTAGAAGGCGAACGTCGTCCCGATCCCCGCCACCGCCGCGTCCAGGTCCGCGTCGTCGAAGACGAGCGCCGCGCCCTTGCCGCCCAGCTCCATCAGCTGCCGCTTCATGTCGCGGCCGCACACCTCGGCGATGCGCTGCCCGACCGACGTCGAGCCGGTGAAGCTGACCATGTCGACGTCCGGCGAGTCGACGGCCGCCTCGCCCACTTCCGGGCGCGCGCCCGACACCACGTTCACCACGCCCGCCGGCGCCCCCGCCTCCTCCAGCGCGGCCGCCATCCGGTACACCGAAAGCGGGTCCTGCGGCGCGGGCTTCACCACGACCGTGTTGCCCATGGCCAGGGCGGGCGCGACCTTGCCCGCGGGATTGGCCCAGGGGTTGTTGTACGAGGTGATGCAGGTGACGACGCCCACCGGCTGGCGCACGGCGAGCGCCCCGAGGACGCCGGCCCTGCCCATCGGCCCGGCTTCACTGATCTGCGGAGGCAGAGCCGTCTCGACCGGCTCCATGGCCCCCTTCGCGTACCGCTTGAAGCGCGCCACCGACACCGCGACCTGCATCCCGCGCGCCGTCCCGGTCGTCGCGCCGCTCTCGGCCTGGGCGAGTTCGGCGTACGACGCGAAATCGCGCTGCATGATCGCCGCGGCCCGGTCGAGGACCGTGGCCCGCTCCTCGGGTGTCGTGCGCGACCACGTGGCGAAGGCCTCCCGGGCGGCGGTCGCCGCCTGGTGCACCTGCGCGCGGCTCGCCTCGGGGGCCAGGCCCACGACGTCTTCGGTGGCCGGATTGACGACCTCGTAGTGACCGCCGCCGGGCTCTGTCCACTCGCCGCCGATGAACAGCCGCTGCTCGCCGGGGAGTTCGGAGTCCGTCACTTGGTGCTCACCGTCCTGGTGTCCCGGCCCGACCGGAGCACCGTGCCGGGGGTCGCGCCCGTCACCTGGTCCTCACGGATGGTCTCGACGCCGTTGACCCACACCGCGTTGATGCCGATCGCCTTCGAGTCGAGGCGCGGACTGTCCCCCGGCAGGTCGTGCACCAGGGTCGCCTTGCCCGCGTCGATGCGCTCGGGGTCGAAGAGGACGAGGTCGGCGTGGAAGCCCTCCTGGATGCGCCCGCGGTCCCGCAGCCCGAAGAGCTGGGCGGGATCGTCGGTGAGCATCTTCACCGCTTCTTCGAGGCCGACCAGTTTCCGCCCCCGCAGACAGTCCCCGATGAACCGCGTCGTGTACGGGGCGCCGCACATCCGGTCCAGGTGCGCGCCCGCGTCGGAGCCGCCCAGCATGACGTCCTCGTGCTGCCAGGCCTCCTGGCGCAGGGCCCACGATTCGGGGTCGTTGTCGGAGGGCATGGGCCACAGGACCGTACGCAGCTCGTCGTTGGCGCAGATCTCGACGAGACACTCGAAGGCCTCCTGCCCGCGCTCGGCGGCGATGTCGCGGACGACCCGCCCCGTCAGCCCTTCGTTCTCCTTCGAGTACGTGTCTCCGATGACGTACCGGTCGAAGTGCGCGAGCCGCCGGAAGACCCCGGCCTCCTTGCTGTCGGCGCGCCGCAGCATCTCGGCCCTGACATCCGGGTCGCGCAGCCTGGCGATGCGCTCGGGGACGGGCAGGCCGAGGACGTCTCCCCATCCGGGGATCAGATTCAGGGCGCAGAAGGTGCCGAGGGACATGTTCATGGGGGTGAGGATCGGCATGGTGAGGGCGACGATGCGGCCGCCCGCCTTGCGGGCGCGCTCGCTGGGGATCAGCTGGCGCGGCACGCGCTCGGGCACGGCGGAGTCGATGGTGAGGACGTTCCAGTTGAGCGGCCGCCCGGCGGCCGCGCTCATGTCGACGAACAGGTCGATCTCATCATCACTGAACTGATCCAGACACCCCGCGACGATGGCTTCGAGCTGCGTGCCCTCGTGCTCGGCGACGGCCCGGCTGAGCGCGAGCAGCTCATCGGGGGTCGCGTGCCGGGACGCCACCGGCTGCCCGTCGCCGTCCGAGTGGGTGGAGGACTGGGTGGTGGAGAGCCCCCAGGCGCCGGCGTCCATGGCGTCGTGGAAGAGGCTCAGCATCTCCTCCAGCTGCGCGGGGTTCGGCTGACCGCCGACCGCGTCCGCGCCCATGACGTACCGGCGCAGTGCGCAGTGCCCCACCATGAAGCCCGCGTTGACGGCGACGCGCCCCTCCAGGGCGTCGAGATACTCCCCGAACGAGCTCCACGACCAGGGCGCGCCCTCTTCGAGCGCGACGAGCGACATGCCCTCGACCTTGGACATCATCCGTCGTGTGTAGTCGGCGTCTTCGGGCCGTGCCGGGTTCAACGGGGCAAGCGTGAAGCCGCAGTTGCCGCCGGCGACGGTGGTGACGCCGTGGTTGAGGGAGGGGGTGGCGTACGGGTCCCAGAAGAGCTGGGCGTCGTAGTGCGTGTGGGGGTCTACGAATCCGGGGGCCAGGACGCGGCCGCGGGCGTCTTCGCTGGACGCGGCCGACTCGGTGACGGTGCCGGGTTCGGCGATGACGGCTATGCGCCCGCCCCGGATGCCTACGTCGGCGACGCGTGCGGGGGCTCCGGTCCCGTCGACGACGGTCGCGCCCTTGATGAGGTGATCAAGCATGACGGTACGAGTCCCCCTTCGGGGCAATCGGGTGGGCGGGAAAAATCAAAGAGGGCGCCCCGACCTCCGTCCGGGAAGGGAAGGCCGGGGCAGTCACAAGGGCCGGCTCAACCGCCGGAGGCACCCCGCATGCGCGTGGTGCGGTGCACAGGATCCGTGTCGATCTTCGGGATCACATGCTCACCGATCAGCTTGATCGTGTTCTTCGTGTCCTCCGGCGAGATCCCGATGGGCAGCCCGAAGGAGAGCTGATCGGCCCCCGCCTGCTCCCACCGCTTGCACTGCGTGAGCACCTCGTCCGGGTCGCCGCAGATCATCAGCTCCTCGGCGATGAGCAGCTCGATGATCTCCTCGCTGTACTCGGGAAGCAGCTCGGGCCACTCCGGGATGCCCTCGGGCCGCGGGAAGGTGTCGTGGTACCGGAAGAGCAGCGACTGCAGGTAGTTGAGACCCCCGCTCACCGCGATCTCGACCGCCTTCTTGTGCGTCTCCGCACAGATCGCGGTCGACGTCACCATCACGTTGTCGTTGACGAAGGCCCCGACCGGCTCGGCGTCCTTCACGGCCGTCTTGTACGACTCGAGGACCCACTCCATGTCGGAGACCTTCTGCACGCTGAAGCCCAGGACCCCGAGCCCTTTCCCTCCTGCCATCGCATACGAAGGGGGGGACCCGGCGGCGTACCACATGGCAGGGTGGGACTTCCCGTAAGGCTTGGGAAGCACCTTCCTCGGCGGCAGGGACCAGTGCTTGCCCTGGAAGCCGACGTACTCGTCCTGGAGCCACATCTTGGGGAACTCGGCGATGGTCTCTTCCCAGAGTTCCTTGGTGTGGTTCATGTCGGTGATCCCCGGCATGAAGCCCAATATCTCGTGCGACCCGGCGCCGCGCCCCGACCCGAACTCGAAGCGTCCTTCGGAGAGATGGTCGAGCATGGCGACCTTCTCGGCGACCTTGACCGGGTGGTTCACCGGGGCCAGCGGGTTGAAGATGCCGGAGCCCAGATGGATGCGGTCGGTCGCGTGGGCGAGATAGCCGAGGAAGACGTCATTGGCGGAGAGGTGCGAGTACTCCTCCAGGAAGTGGTGCTCGGACGCCCAGGCGTACTTGAACCCGGACTTGTCCGCCTGGATGACGTACTCGGTCTCCTCGATGAGCGCCTTGTGCTCGGCTTCGGGGTCGACCTTGGCCCGCTTGGCGGGCACGTATCCCTGTACAAAGAGACCGAATTCCAAGGAGGTTCACCATCCTCGTGAGTTTCCGACGGAGTTTCTGACGCACCGTCAGATCTTGATGGGTCGACTGTTCCACCGGTCGCACGGACCGTCAATACCCGCGACCGCCCCGCACTGACGCATCGTCAGACAATGCTGACCCCCGCCAGCCATCCGCCGTCGATGACGAACGGCTGCCCGGTGATGTACGCCGAGTCCCCGCCGGTGAGGAAGAGCGCGAGCGCGGCCACCTCCTCGGGCTTCCCGATCCGCCCGAGCGGCACGAGCTTCTTGTAGAGCTCGGCGACGGCCTCCCGCGCCTCGGTCGGATCGGCGGTGGGGTCGAGCTGCGCCGGGTTGGTCATCGGGGTGTCGACGGCCCCCGGGCAGACGGCGTTGACGCGGATGCCCTGCCCCGCGAGCTCCATCGCCGCGACGCGGGTGAGCCCGAGGATGGCGTGCTTGGTCGCGGCGTACGCGCCGACATAGGCCATGCCGGTCATCGCCGTGTACGAGGCGGTGTTCACGATGGTGCCGCCGCCGGCCGCCCCGATCTCGGGGGCGACGGTGCGGATACCCAGGAAGCAGCCCACCTGGTTGACCTGGATCACCTGCTGGAATTCCTCCAGCGGCGTGCTGACCAGCTCGTTGAACCGCAGGATCCCGGCGTTGTTGACGAGCCCGTCGATCTTCCCGAACGCGTCCTTGGCGGCGCGCACGGCGGACTGCCAGTCGGCCTCCTGACTGACGTCGAGATGCACGTACCGGGCCGACTCCTCGCCCAACTCCTTGGCGAGCGCCTCCCCTTGGCCGTCGAGCACGTCCCCGATGACGACCTTCGCCCCCTCGGCGGCGAAGAGCCGGGCCTCCTGCTCACCCTGTCCGCGTGCCGCGCCGGTGACGATGACGACGCGCCCGTCCAGCTTGCCCATGCCAGTCTCCTCGGTCGGGTTCTCAGTTGAGGTGCGGAGCGACTTCGGCGGCGAACGCCGCCATCTGATCGGTCAGTTCACTGCGGCTGCGCGAGCGGAACCGCACCTGTATCTGCTGGACGCCCATCGCCCCGTACGCACGCAGCGAATCCGCGAGGGCGTCCGGCTTCCCGCTCAGCGTGCGCCGCCCCACGGACCAGACCGGCTCCCCCACGTACAGCGGCTCGGCGATGGCCCCGACCGTGACCGGTTCCCGCACCCCCGCCTCTTCCCGCAGCCGCCGGAGCCGGGCGATCTGCGCGGGCAGCTTGTCGCGCGGGTCGCCCTGCGGCAGCCACCCGTCGCCCCGCACGGCGGCCCTGCGCACGGCGGCGGGCGACGAGCCGCCGACCCAGACCGGCACGCGCGGCTGCACGGGCCGCGGCTGCTGCCCGAGCCCATCGAAGTCGTAGTACTCACCGTGGTGTTCGGGATACTCGTCCGGGCCGAGGGCGGCCTTCAAGGCATCGATGGTCTCGTCGAGAACGGGCCCGCGCCGCTCGAAGTCGGCCCCGACCGCATCGAACTCCTCCTGTACGTGCCCGGCCCCCACCCCCAGGACGAGCCGCCCGCCGCTGAGCCGGTCGAGGGTGGCGTACTGCTTGGCGCTGATGAGGGGATGCCTCAGGCCCACGACGGCGACGTGACTCATCAGCCGTACGTTCTCGGTGATCCCGGCGAGGAAGGAGAGCGTGGCCACGGGGTCGTACCAGATGGTGCTCATGGCCTCCGCGAGCCGCCGCGGAATGGCCACGTGATCACAACTGGCGATATAGGCGAAGCCACTGCGATCGGCGACGCGGGCGATCTCGGCGAGATCCTCGGTGGTGGCGTCCGCCTCCCACGCCTCCGCGTACATAGCGCTCTGCGACTGGATCGGGAGCTGCATCCCGTACACGAGTCGCCCTTGCGGAAAGCCCTGCGCCATGAGAAGCCCACCCATCCATCTCGATCTGACGGCACGTCACATTCGACGACGCACACATCGTCGTAGCTGACGGACCGTCAGGCAAGAGGTGGGGGCGAACCGTCAGGCACGGGATGGGGGGACGATCGGGGCAAGAAGAAGGGCCCGGCCTCCCCCCACGGGAACGCCGGGCCCTCCCCCACGGCATCACACCCCGGCGGCCCACAACCCCTCACTCGTCAGCCCGAGCAGCTCGATGGCGTTGCCCCGCACGATCCGGTCGACGACGTCCGGCGCGAGGTGCCCCATCTGCGACTCCCCCACCTCCCGGGACTTGGGCCAGGTCGAGTCGGAGTGCGGATAGTCGGTCTCGTACAAGACGTTCCCAACCCCGATCGAGTCGAGGTTCTTCAGCCCGAAGGCGTCATCGAAGAAACACCCGTACACATGCTCCGTGAACAGCTCGGACGGCGGCCGGTGCACCTTGTCGGCGACCCCGCCCCACCCCCGGTTCTCCTCCCACACCACATCCGCACGCTCAAGGATGTACGGAATCCACCCGATCTGCCCCTCCGCATACATGATCTTGAGATTCGGAAACCGCTCGAACTTCCCGCTCATCAGCCAGTCCACCATCGAGAAACAGCAGTTGGCGAAGGTGATGGTCGACCCCACGGCCGGCGGCGCGTCCGCCGACGTACTCGGCATCTTGCTGCTCGACCCGATGTGCATGGCGATGACGGTGCCGGTCTCGTCGCAGGCCCGCAGGAAGGGGTCCCACTCGTCGGTGTGGATGGAGGGCAGCCCCAGATGCGGCGGTATCTCGGAGAACGCGACCGCACGCACGCCGCGCGCCGCGTTCCTTCGCACCTCGGCGGCGGCGAGCTCGGCGTCCCAGAGCGGAATGAGGGTGAGAGGAATCAGACGGCCGTGCGCCTCTGGCCCGCACCACTCCTCCACCATCCAGTCGTTGTACGCGCGCACGCCGAGCAGCCCGAGCTCGCGGTCCTTGGCCTCGGTGAAGGTCTGCCCGCAGAAACGGGGAAACGTGGGGAAACAGAGGGCGGACTGGACGTGATTGACGTCCATGTCGGCGAGCCGGTCCGGGACGCTGAACGACCCCGGCCGCATCTGCTCGTACGTAATCACCTCAAGCTTGATCTCGTCACGGTCATACCCGACGGCGGTGTCGAGCCGGGTGAGCGGCCGATGCAGGTCTTCATAGACCCACCAGTCACCGATGGGCCCTTCGTCCCCCTTCGCCCCCATCACCGGGGCGAACTTGCCGCCCATGAAGGTCATTTCCTTCAGGGGCGCACGGACGATGCGCGGCCCGCTGTCCTGGTACTTCGCCGGGAGACGGTCCCGCCAGACATGGGCGGGCTCAACGGTGTGGTCGTCCACCGAGATGATCCTCGGGAACGTCGGAAGGGTCTCAGTGGTGTCCATGTCGACCACGGTAGCGCTGATCTGACGACCCGTCAGCTCCCTTGCGGGCTCTCTGTACGCCGACGATTCCGCGGGCCGGAGTGCGAGGACCCTGTGAGAGCCGTCTCGCACGGCTGACGTATCCGCCGTGAACAAGGCAAACTGGCGGGGAGCAAGAGCCATGAACGGATAGACGGACGGGAAACGCGGGTAGGGCAGCCCCGCGAGCACAACCAGGCACGGCGACGGCCGGTCACGGCAGGGCAGCAGGGGGAGCGATGGACGGTGTACCGCGAGTACCGGAGCAGCGGCGTCCGGCCCCGGGGAGCACCCCCGAGGTCGAACAGGCGTCGCAGTTCAGCGTGCTCGGGCCTGTACGCGCGTGGCTCGGCGCCGAGCAGCTCTCCATGGGCTCGCCGCAACAGCGCGCCCTGCTCGCGGCCCTCCTCATGCGCGACGGCCGCACGGCCACGGCATCGGAGCTGATCGACGCCCTGTGGGGCGACGAGCCCCCGTCCCAGGCCCTCGCGGCGGTCCGCACGTACGCATCCCGCCTGCGCAAGGTGCTGCCGCCTGGCGTCCTGGTCAGCGAGTCGGGCGGCTACGCGGTGGTGGTGGCCGACGGCGCGCTCGACCTCACCCTCGCCGAGGACCTGTGGGCGGAGGCCGAGAAGGCACGCGGCGTGGGCGACCTGTGCCAGGCCCGCACGCTGGTGAACAAGGCCCTGAGCCTGTGGGACGGCGAACCTCTGGCGAATGTCCCCGGCCCGTACGCGGAGACGCAGCGCGCACGTCTGGAGGAGTGGCGGCTTCAGTTGCTGGAGTCGCGCCTGGACATGGACCTGGAGGTCGGCTGCCACGCGGAGTCGGTCTCGGAACTGACGGCGCTGACGGCGGCGCATCCCCTGCGGGAGCGGCTGCGCGAGCTGCTGATGCTGGCGCTGTACCGCAGCGGGCGCCAGGCGGAGGCGCTTGCGGTGTACGCGGACACGCGCCGCCTGCTGGCCGACGAGCTGGGGGTGGACCCGCGCCCCGGCCTGAAGGAACTGCAGCAACGCATCCTGCAGGCGGACCCGGCCCTCGCGGAACCGTCGGCGGCGGCTCCGGAGCCGGCGGCGGCGGTGGTACGCCCGGCGCAGCTCCCGGCGACGGTCCCGGACTTCACGGGGCGGGCTTCGTTTGTTGATGAGTTGAGCGAGATCCTTTCCTCGGCAGAGGGCCGGGTGATGGCGGTCTCGGCGCTGGCGGGAATCGGAGGCGTGGGCAAGACGACCCTTGCGGTCCACGTGGCCCACGTAACCCGAACCCACTTCCCGGACGGCCAGCTGTACGTGGACCTGCAGGGGGCGGGCGCCCGGGCGGCGGAGCCGGAGACGGTCCTCGGCGCCTTCCTCCGGGCCCTGGGCACTGCGGACTCGGCGATTCCGGATTCACTCGAGGAACGTTCGGCGCTGTACCGCTCGGTCCTTGACGGCCGCCGGGTCCTGGTGGTCCTGGACAACGCGCGGGACGCGGCCCAGGTGAGACCGCTGCTTCCGGGCATGGAGGGCTGCGCGGCGCTGGTGACGAGCCGTATCCGGATGGTGGATCTGGCGGGCGCGCACCTGGTGGACCTGGACGTGATGTCTCCGGAGGAGGCCTTGCTCCTCTTCACCCGAATCGTGGGCGAGGAACGCGTCCAGTCGGAGCGGAAGGCCGCGCTGGACGTGGTGGCGGCGTGCGGCTTCCTGCCGCTGGCAATCCGCATCGCCGCGTCTCGCCTGGCGGCCCGCCGCACCTGGACGGTCTCCACCCTCGCCGCCAAGCTGGCGGACGAGCGCCGCAGGTTGGACGAACTCCAGGCGGGCGACCTGGCGGTGAAGGCGACGTTCGAACTGGGCTACGGCCAACTTGAGCCGGCGCAGGCGCGGGCGTTCCGGCTGCTGGGGCTTGCGGATGGGCCTGACCTGTCCCTGGCGGCGGCTGCGGCGATGCTTGACCTGCCCCTCGAGGACACGGAGGACCTCCTGGAGGCCCTCGTCGACACATCACTGGTGGAGTCGGCGGCTCCGGGGCGGTACAGGTACCACGACCTGGTACGGCTCTACGCGCGTGCTTGCGCTGAGCGGGATGAGCTGCCGCCGAGTGAGCGGGATGCGGCCATGTCGCGGCTGTTGGACTTCTACTTGGCTTCGGCGGCGGAGGTGTACGCGCTGGAGAGGCCAGGAGATCGCCTCGTGGATCACCTGGAGCGGACAGAGAAGGACGGCCTCACCTTCCGAACCCGGGATGCGGCGCTGGACTGGCTGTTCGCGGAGGCAGATTGTCTTCTCGCGTGCGCGCAGCAAACCGCCAAGGGCTCCACGCTGCGGAGGTCGGCGGACCTGCTGATGGCTGCGATGGACCTGGCTGAATCAGGCGCCAACTCCCGCCGTTACGAGATGGCGGCTGCCTCCATCAGCAACGCCGCCAAGGATGCCGACGATCCGTACGCTGAGGGACGCGCACGCACCTTCCTCGCTCATGTACGCAGTCTCACCGGCAAGTTCGCCGAGTCCGACGCCGAAGCCAAGCTGGCCCTGTCCATCGGTCTGTCCACCGGGGACCCGGTGCCAATGAGCCGCACGCCCAATCAGCGAGGCATCATCGCGCTCTATGAACACCGCTACAAGGCTGCACAAGCTCACCTGCAGCAGGCGATCGAGGCGTTCCGCGCCGATGACAACATGCCGGGTGAGGCAAGCGCGCTGTGCAATTTGTCGCGCGTGCAGCTGGAGCTGGGACGGACGGAGAACGCCGTCGAACTCGCGCTCCGGGGTGTCCACATCTACGGCAGCCTCGGAGCCACCCTGAGACTGGCCAACGGCAAGTACGCCCTTGGCCTCGCACTGACTCGAGCGGGCCGCCCTGCCGATGCTCTCGAGCAGCTCACTGACGCACTCAACACATTCCACGAGAGTCGACAGCCGCTCTGGGAAGGCATGGCCCACTACCGCCTCGCAGAAGCCCATTTGGCAGCACAGCGGCCCACCATGGCCGCCACCCATGCCGAGCAGGCTCTTGTACTGAGAGGGATCGGCGGCGACTGGTCACGTGGAAACATGCTGACGGTGCTCGGCAGGGCACTCGACGAGATCGGGCAGACCGTCCGAGCGGAAGCATGCTGGCGCGAAGCCCTCTCCATCTACGAACGGTTGGACTCGGCCGAAGCTGAGGCTGTGCGGTCACTGCTGGCCCCAGTGTCCACTGGCTGAGGGGCACGCGAGCGTTCATCAATCGTTTATCGCGGCCAGGCACTCTCGTGTTTGTCGATCCGTCGCGTCGGGGGGCAGACGGGTCACCGCGACCACACCGCTATGGTGATCGGTCCGAACCGCCCGCCCGGCGGTCACGGGGGAGTCGCCGGGCGGGCCTTCCAGCCCAACGCATCTCACAGGGGAGCGCCTTAATGAGCAACGACGAGAAGTCCACGAAGCCCAAGCCCGTCATCATCGAGCCGCAGGACGAGCACGCGGGCAGCGAGCCCGCCACCACGCTGGACGAGCACGCGGGCAGCCCGAAGCCCACCATCGGCACGAAGGACGAGCACGCGGGCAGCCCGAAGCCCCAGTAGACCTTCTCTCACGGGGGTCGGCCGCGGTGGCGCGGAGGGGGAG
>NZ_JBHYIG010000090.1:0-31040 GCF_042740015.1 Streptomyces sp. NPDC059037 | reverse complement strand
CCCGCTGAGCGCGTGGGGCTGCGCCCCTCTTGGACCCTCACCGGGTCTTGCCCATCCCTCTCGGGTTCTGTGTCGCTCTCCTGGTTCAGGGACTCAAGTGCCTGGTTCATGAATGCAGTTCTACAGGGCGATCTTTACCGGCCGATGTCCTGCTTCACAGACCCATGTCCTTGGCGATGATCATCTTCATGACCTCGCTGGTGCCGCCGTAGATGCGGTTGACGCGGTTGTCCGCGTACAGGCGGGCGATCGGGTACTCGTTCATGAAGCCGTAGCCGCCGTGCAGCTGGAGGCACTTGTCGATGACGCGGTGCGCGACCTCGGTGTTGAACAGCTTCGCGGACGCGGCCTCGGCTGCGGTCAGCTCACCGGCGTCCAGGGCCTCCAGGGCGCGGTCGGCGACGGCCTCGGCGGCGTCCACCTCGGCCTGGCAGGCGGCCAGCTCGAACTTGGTGTTCTGGAAGGAGGCGACCGGCTTGCCGAAGACGGTGCGCTCCTGCACGTACTGCTTGGCGAACCGGACGGCGGCCTTGGCCTGCGCGTACGCGCCGTAGGCGATGCCCCAGCGCTCGGAGGGCAGGTTGCTGCCGAGGTAGTAGAAGCCCTTGTTCTCCTCGCCGAGGAGGTCCTCGACGGGGACCTTGACGTCGACGAACGCCAGCTCGGCGGTGTCGGAGGTCTTCAGGCCGAGCTTGTCGAGCTTGCGGCCTATGGAGTAGCCCTCGGACTTGGTGTCGACGGCGAACAGGGAGATGCCGAAGCGGCGGTCGTCCTCGCGCGGCGCGGAGGTGCGGGCGCAGACGATCACGCGGTCGGCGTGCACGCCGCCGGTGATGAAGGTCTTGGAGCCGTTGAGGACGTAGTGCGTGCCGTCCTCGGAGAGCTTGGCGGTGGTCTTCATGCCCGCGACGTCGGAGCCGGTGCCCGGCTCGGTCATCGCGAGGGCCCACATCTCCTCGGCGGAGACGAACTTCTCCAGGTAGCGCTTCTTCTGCTCGTCGGTGGCGAGCATCTTGATGTACGGCAGGGCGAGCAGCACGTGCACACCGGAGCCGCCGAAGGTGACGCCCGCGCGGGAGGTCTCCTCGTACTGGATGGCCTCGAACTTGTGCGAGTCCATCCCGGCGCCGCCGAACTCCTCGGGGACGTTGATGCCGAAGAGGCCGAGCTCGGCGAGCTTGTAATAGAACTCGCGCGGCACCTCACCGGCGGCGAACCACTCGTCGTGGACCGGGACGACCTCGGCCTCGATGAAGGCGCGCAGGGTCTCCCGGAACGCCTCGTGGTCCTCATTGAAAACGGTACGGCGCACGGAAAACTCCCTCTGCTACGACGGCCCCAGCGGCTGCGACTGTGGTCCAAGAACGGACTAAGCGCTTGCTCAGAGCAACGTTACCCGCCGGTCACGGGGCCGTCCAGAGAGAGCGTCTGTCGCTCCCGTCACGCTGGGGGCGGCGCCTGCGTCACGCCGCGGACGCCACCGCCGAGGCGAACGCCCCGCGCGCGAGACGGTGCAGCAGCTCCGCCATCGCCGTGCGGCTGGGCAGCGCGTCGCGGCGGCTCAGGTGCGGCGTGGAGTTGAGCAGGCCGAAGACCGCGTGCACGGCGACCCGCGCCGCGTTCTCGGCGAGGTCCGGGTAGACCTTGCGCACGACGTCGACCCAGATCTCCACGTACTGCCGCTGGAGCTGGCGGACCAGCTTGCGGTCGCTGTCCCGCAGGCGGTCCAGCTCGCGGTCGTGCAGGGTGATCAGGGAGCGGTCGTCGAGCGCGAAGTCGATGTGCCCCTCGATGAGCGAGTCGAGGACCCGCTCCGGCGAGCCGTCCGTGTCGGCCACGCACCGCTTGCCGCCCGTCAGGAGCTGGCCGCTGATGCCGACGAGCAGCTCGGCGAGCATCGCGTCCTTGCCCGCGAAGTGCCGGTAGAGGCCGGGCCCGCTGATGCCGACGGCGGCTCCTATCTCGTCCACGCCGACACCGTGGAAACCCCGCTCGGCGAAGAGCCGCGCGGCCTCTCTGAGGATCTGCTCGCGACGGGTGGGGGCATCGGTTCTCGTGGCCATGAAATTAATTCTAGACAGGTCGGTTAGCGCTCGTTAACCTGGAGGAAACGCGTTAACGCTCATTAACCGAGCAAGGGGGCTCGACGGATGCAGCAGGCACCAGTCCTTGGGAGCGCGGCTGATCCCGCGTCCGAGGCATGGCGGACGAACGAGGCGGCGCACACCGCCCTCGTCGAAGGCCTGCGGGCCAAGCTCGCGGCGGCCAGACTCGGCGGCGGCGAGCGGGCGCGCGCCCGCCATGTCGCGCGCGGCAAGCTGCTGCCCCGCGACCGCGTGGACGCACTGCTCGACCCCGGCTCGCCCTTCCTGGAGCTGGCACCGCTGGCGGCGGACGGGCTCTACGGCGGGGACGCTCCGGCCGCCGGTGTCATCGCCGGGATCGGCCGGGTCTCCGGGCGCACCTGCGTGATCGTCGCCAATGACGCCACCGTCAAGGGCGGGACGTACTACCCGATGACGGTGAAGAAGCACCTGCGGGCCCAGGAGGTGGCCCTGGAGAACCGCCTCCCCTGTCTCTACTTGGTGGACTCGGGCGGCGCCTTCCTGCCCATGCAGGACGACGTCTTCCCGGACCGCGAGCACTTCGGGCGGATCTTCTACAACCAGGCGCGGATGTCCGGCGCGGGCGTCCCGCAGATCGCGGCCGTCCTCGGCTCGTGCACGGCGGGCGGGGCGTATGTCCCGGCGATGAGCGACGAGGCGGTGATCGTCCGCAATCAGGGCACGATCTTCCTCGGCGGCCCGCCCCTGGTGAAGGCCGCGACCGGCGAGGTCGTGACGGCCGAGGAACTGGGCGGCGGCGAGGTCCACTCCCGCGTCTCCGGAGTGACCGACCACCTCGCGGAGGACGACGCGCACGCGCTGCGGATCGTCCGCACGATCGTCTCCACGCTCCCCGAGCGCGGCGAACTGCCCTGGTCCGTCAAGGCGGTCGAGGAGCCCAAGGTCGACCCGGCGGGACTCTATGGAGCGGTGCCGACGGACTCCCGCACCCCCTATGACGTCCGGGAAGTCATCGCGCGCGTGGTCGACGGCTCGCGCTTCGCCGAGTTCAAGGCGGAGTACGGCCAGACGCTGGTGACGGGCTTCGCCCACATCCACGGCCACCCGGTCGGCATCATCGCCAACAACGGCATCCTGTTCTCCGAATCCGCCCAGAAGGGCGCCCACTTCATCGAGCTGTGCGACCAGCGCGGCATCCCGCTGGTCTTCCTGCAGAACATCTCGGGGTTCATGGTCGGCAGGGACTATGAGGCGGGCGGCATCGCCAAGCACGGCGCGAAGATGGTGACGGCCGTGGCCTGCACGCGCGTGCCGAAGCTGACGGTGGTGATCGGCGGTTCGTACGGCGCGGGGAACTACTCGATGTGCGGCCGCGCCTACTCCCCCCGCTTCCTGTGGATGTGGCCGAACGCCAAGATCTCCGTGATGGGCGGCGAGCAGGCCGCGTCGGTCCTCGCGACCGTCAAGCGCGACCAGTTGGAGGGGCGCGGCGAGGAGTGGTCGGCGGCGGACGAGGAGGCCTTCAAGGACCCGGTCCGCGCCCAGTACGAACAGCAGGGCAATGCCTACTACGCGACGGCACGCCTGTGGGACGACGGCGTGATCGACCCCATGGAGACCCGGCAGGTCCTCGGCCTCGCCCTGACCGCCTGCGCCGAGGCCCCGCTGGGCGAGCCCGGCTTCGGCGTCTTCCGGATGTGAGGGGCGGACGATGAGCGGCTTCCACCAGAGGACCACACCGGGAAGAGGGACGATGTTCGACACCGTGCTGGTCGCCAACCGAGGCGAGATCGCGGTCCGCGTCATCCGTACGCTGCGGGCGCTCGGCGTCCGCTCGGTCGCCGTGTTCAGCGACGCGGACGCGGACGCGCGCCATGTGCGCGAGGCGGACACGGCCGTACGGATCGGTCCCGCACCGGCCGCCGAGAGCTATCTGTCCGTGGAGCGCCTCCTTGAGGCCGCGGCCCGGACGGGCGCCCAGGCGGTGCACCCCGGCTATGGATTCCTCGCCGAGAACGCGGAGTTCGCGCGGGCCTGCGCGGCCGCCGGGCTCACCTTCATCGGCCCGCCCGCCGAGGCCATCTCCCTGATGGGCGACAAGATCCGCGCCAAGGAGACGGTCAAGGCGGCCGGCGTCCCGGTCGTGCCGGGCTCTTCCGGCAGCGGCCTGACCGATGCCCAACTGGCCGAAGCGGCACGGGAGATCGGCACCCCCGTCCTGCTCAAGCCCTCCGCGGGCGGCGGCGGCAAGGGCATGCGCCTGGTGCGGGACGCCGCGCTCCTCGCGGACGAGATCGCGGCCGCCCGGCGCGAGGCGCGCGCCTCCTTCGGCGACGACACGCTGCTCGTGGAGCGGTGGATCGACCGCCCCCGGCACATCGAGATCCAGGTCCTCGCGGACGGCCACGGCCATGTGATCCACCTCGGCGAGCGCGAATGCTCCCTCCAGCGCCGCCACCAGAAGATCATCGAGGAGGCGCCGAGCGTCCTCCTGGACGAGGCCACGCGCGCCGCGATGGGTGAGGCGGCGGTCCAGGCGGCCCGCTCCTGCGGGTACGCGGGCGCGGGCACGGTGGAGTTCATCGTGCCGGGCAAGGACCCGTCGTCGTACTACTTCATGGAGATGAACACCCGGCTCCAGGTGGAGCATCCGGTGACCGAGCTGATCACGGGCCTCGACCTGGTGGAGTGGCAGCTGCGGGTGGCGGCCGGGGAGGAACTCCCGTACGCACAGCAGGACATCACCCTCACGGGCCACGCGATCGAGGCCCGCATCTGCGCCGAGGACCCCTCACGCGGCTTCCTGCCCTCCGGCGGCACCGTGCTCGCGCTGCACGAGCCGCAGGGCGACGGCGTGCGGACCGACTCGGGGCTGAGCGAGGGCACGGAGGTCGGGAGTCTGTACGACCCGATGCTGTCGAAGGTCATCGCGCATGGCCCCGACCGCGCGACGGCGCTGCGGAAGCTGCGGGCCGCGCTCGCCCGGACGGTGACGCTGGGGGTGCCGACGAACGCGGGCTTCCTGCGGCGGCTCCTCGCCCACCCGGCGGTGGTCGCCGGGGACTTGGACACGGGACTCGTCGAGCGGGAAGCGGACGACCTGGTGCCCGAGGGAGTACCCGACGAGGTGTACGAAGCCGCCGCCGCGGTCCGCGCCACCGCCCTGGAACCCACCGGTGACGGCTGGCGCGACCCCTTCTCGGTGCCGGCGGGCTGGCGGCTCGGCGGCACCCCGGCGCCGCTGACGCACTGGCTGCGCGTACCGGGACATGATCCCGTCGCGCACATCGCCGCCGAGGGTCCGCGCACCGTGGAGCCCGGCAGCGTCACGGTCCATCTGGAGGGCCTCACCCACACCTTCCACCGGGCCGGTGACTGGCTGGGCCGGGACGGCGACGCCTGGCACGTCCAGGACCACGACCCCGTGGCGGCGAACCTCAGCGGCGCCGCCCACAGCGGGGCCGACGCCCTCACCGCCCCCATGCCCGGCACGGTCACCGTCGTCAAGGTCTCCACCGGCGATCACGTGACCGCGGGCCAGAGCCTCCTCGTCGTGGAGGCCATGAAGATGGAGCACGTCATCTCCGCCCCGCACGCGGGCACCGTCGCCGAACTGGACGTCACGCCGGGCTCGACCGTCGCCATGGACCAGGTCCTGGCCGTGGTGCTCCCCGACGAGCCGGAGGAGGACAAGAAATGACCGCCGCAGCCAAGCCCGGCCTCCCCATGGTCGTCCCCACCCAGGATCTGCCGCCCCGCGTCCGTATCTACGAGGTGGGCGCACGCGACGGCCTGCAGAACGAGAAATCGGTCGTCCCCACGGAGATCAAGGCGGAGTTCATCCACCGCCTCGCGGACGCGGGACTCACGACCGTCGAGGCGACCAGCTTCGTGCACCCCAAGTGGGTGCCCCAACTGGCCGACGCGGAGCGGCTGTTCCCCCTCCTGGGGGACGTGGACGCCAAGCTCCCGGTCCTCGTGCCCAACGACCGGGGCCTCGACCGGGCCCTGGCCCTCGGCGCCCGCGGTGTCGCCGTCTTCGTCAGCGCCACCGAGTCCTTCGCCAGGGCCAACCTCAACCGCACGATGGACGAGGCGCTCGCGATGTCCGAGCCGGTGGTGGCCCGCGCACGCGAGCAGAAGGTGCGCGTCCGGGGCTATCTCTCCATGTGCTTCGGCGACCCCTGGGAGGGCCCCGTGCCCATCGCCCAGGTCGTCCGCACCGCGAAGGCGCTCCTCGACATGGGCTGTGAGGAGCTCAGCCTCGGCGACACGATCGGTGTGGCGACACCGGGCCATGTCCTGGCGCTGCTCGCCGAGCTGAACGAGGAGGGCGTGCCCACCGACCGCATCGGCGTGCACTTCCACGACACGTACGGCCAGGCGCTCTCCAACACCCTCGCCGCCCTGCAGCACGGGGTGCGCACGGTGGACGCGTCGGCCGGCGGCCTCGGCGGCTGCCCGTACGCGAAGAGCGCCACCGGCAACCTCGCCACCGAAGACCTCGTATGGATGCTCGACGGCCTCGGTATCGAGACCGGCGTCGATCTCGGCCGTCTCACCGCCACCAGCGCGTGGATGGCCGGACAACTGGGCCGACCCAGCCCCTCCCGCACCGTCCGTGCCCTGACGGGCGCCTCCCACCAGGAGCAGTGAAGAACGATGGACCACCGTCTGTCCCCCGAGCACGAGGAACTCCGCCGCACCGTCGAGGAGTTCGCGCACGACGTCGTCGCCCCGAAGATCGGCGACCTCTACGAACGCCATGAGTTCCCCTACGAGATCGTCCGCGAGATGGGCCGCATGGGCCTGTTCGGACTCCCCTTCCCCGAGGAGTACGGCGGGATGGGCGGCGACTATCTCGCCCTCGGCATCGCCCTGGAGGAGCTGGCGCGGGTCGACTCCTCGGTGGCGATCACCCTGGAGGCGGGCGTCTCGCTGGGCGCGATGCCGATCCACCTCTTCGGTACGGAGGAGCAGAAGCGCGAGTGGCTGCCCCGGCTCTGCTCCGGTGAACTGCTCGGCGCCTTCGGCCTGACCGAGCCGGACGGCGGCTCGGACGCGGGCGGCACGCGGACCACCGCGGTGCGCGAGGGCGACGAGTGGGTGATCAACGGCTCCAAGTGCTTCATCACCAACTCCGGTACGGACATCACGGGTCTGGTCACCGTCACCGCCGTCACCGGCCGCAAGCCGGACGGCCGGCCGCTGATCTCCGCGATCATCGTGCCGTCCGGGACACCCGGCTTCACGGTGGCCGCCCCGTACTCGAAAGTGGGGTGGAACGCCTCGGACACCCGTGAGCTGGCCTTCTCCGACGTCCGGGTCCCCGCGGCGAACCTGCTCGGCGAGGAGGGCCGCGGCTACGCCCAGTTCCTGCGGATCCTGGACGAGGGCCGGATCGCGATCTCCGCGCTCGCCACGGGCCTCGCGCAGGGCTGTGTCGACGAGTCCGTGAAGTACGCCAAGGAGCGGCACGCCTTCGGGAAGCCGATCGGGGCGAACCAGGCGATCCAGTTCAAGATCGCCGACATGGAGACGCGGGCGCACATGGCGCGGGTCGGCTGGCGGGACGCGGCGTCGCGCCTGGTGAGCGGGGAGCCGTTCAAGAAGGAGGCGGCGATCGCGAAGCTGTACTCGTCGACGGTCGCCGTCGACAACGCGCGTGAGGCCACGCAGATTCACGGCGGGTACGGCTTCATGAATGAGTACCCGGTGGCCCGGATGTGGCGCGACTCCAAGATCCTGGAGATCGGGGAGGGGACGAGCGAGGTGCAGCGGATGCTGATCGCCCGGGAGTTGGGCTTCACCGCCTAGGACCGACCAGGACCGACCGAGATCGGCCGGGACCGACCAGGACCGACCAGGACCAACTGGAACCGACCGGAACCGAGTAGGACCGGTCCCCCGAGGGCAGGCGCCAGGGGCCACTGGACATCACCTTAGGTTAGGTTAACCTAAGCGCTAGTTCCGGCCAGTGGCCCCTTCGCCGTCCTCACGAAAGCAGAGACCCTCATGTCCCACGCCCGCCTCCCTCAGCCCTCCCGTCGCGGCATACTCGCCGCCGGCGGTGCCCTTGGCCTCACGGCCCTGCTGGCAGCCTGCGGCGATGACAAAAAGGGTGGTTCGGGCAAGGCGGACGCCTCGGACTCCGGGCCCTGGAGCTTCAAGGACGACCGCGGCACGACCGCCAAGAGCAAGTCCACGCCGAAGAACATCGTCGCCTTCACCGGCGTCGCCGCCGCCCTCTTCGACTACGGCATCGAGGTCAAGGGCGTCTTCGGCCCGACGAAGACCAAGGACGGCAAGCCCGACGTCCAGGCCGGCGACATGGACATCAGCAAGCTGACGATCCTCGGCAACGAGTGGGGCAAGTTCAACATCGAGAAGTACGCGGGCCTCGCCCCCGACCTCCTCGTCTCCACGATGTTCGACGACGCGGGCACCCTCTGGTCCGTCCCCGAGGAGAGCAAGGACAAGATCCTCAAGCTCGCCCCGAGCGCCGGCATCAGCGTGTTCGACCGCAAGATGACCGAGCCCCTGCAGCGCCTGCTCGCGCTCGCCGAGTCGCTGGGCGCCGACGTGAAGGCCGACAAGGTCGTCAAGGCGAAGAAGCGCTTCGAGGCCGCGGCCGAGCGGCTGCGCAAGGTCGCCAAGGCGAACAAGGACATCAAGGTCCTTGTCGGCTCGGCGAGCCAGGACATCTTCTACGTCTCCGGCACGAACCTCTCCGCCGACCTGGAGTACTTCAAGTCCCTCGGCGTGAACTTCGTCGAGCCGACCGAGGCCGCCAAGAAGGCGAGCGGCGGCTGGTTCGAGAACCTGAGCTGGGAGAACGTCAACAAGCACGCCGCGGACGTGATCATGATGGACAACCGCACCGCCACCATCCAGCCCGCCGACATCGACAAGCCGACCTGGGCGAAGCTGCCCGCGGTCAAGGCCGGGCAGGTCATCCCGCGCGTCACCGAGCCCATTTACTCGTACGCCAAGTGCGCCCCGATCCTCGAGGACCTCGCCGACGCGATCGAGAAGGCGAAGAAGGTCAGCTGAGCCGACGCCCCGCCAGAACAAAGACCCGTCAAGAACACAGAGCTGCCCTCTCCACGCGTCACGGAGGGGGCGGCTCCGTTTTTCCGCCTCCACGTGACGGGAGATACCCCCTGGGTTCAACGAGACAGGAAGTTAGGTTAGGCTTACCTCACTTCCCCAAACCACCTCACCCAGAGGACCGTTCATGCGCTCGCACCTGCTCAACGACACCACCGCGGAGCGTTACCGCAGCTCCGTGACCGAGGGAGTCGAGCGGGTGGCGGCCAGAATCGCCACCACCTCCCGCCCGTTCACCGGGATCTCCGTCGACGCGCTCGCGCCCCGCATCGAGGCCGTCGACCTGGACGAGCCCCTGCACGACACGATCGCCGCCCTGGACGAGCTCGACGAGCTCTACCTGCGCGACGCCGTGTACTTCCACCACCCGCGCTATCTCGCCCACCTCAACTGCCCGGTCGTCATCCCCGCCGTCCTGGGCGAGGCCGTGCTCTCCGCGGTCAACTCCTCGCTCGACACCTGGGACCAGTCCGCGGGCGGCACGCTCATCGAGCGCCGCCTCATCGACTGGACCACGGAGCGCATCGGGCTCGGCCCGGCCGCCGACGGCGTGTTCACCAGCGGCGGCACCCAGTCCAATCTGCAGGCCCTGCTGCTCGCCCGCGAGGAGGCGGCGAAGGCCGGAAAGCCCGTCGACCGCCTTCGCATCTTCGCCTCCGAGGTCGGCCACTTCAGCGTCCAGAAAGCCGCCACGCTGCTCGGCCTCGGCCAGGACGCGGTCGTCTCCATCCCCACCGACCAGAACAAGCGCATGCAGACCGTGGCCCTCGCCCGCGAGCTGGAGCGCTGCCGCCGCGACGACCTCTCCCCCATGGCGGTCGTCGCCACCGCCGGCACCACCGACTTCGGTTCCATCGACCCGCTGCCCGAGATCGCCGGGCTCTGCGAGCAGTACGGGACCTGGCTGCACGTCGACGCGGCGTACGGCTGCGGTCTGCTCGCCTCGCGCAAGAACCGGTACCTGATCGACGGCATCGAGCACGCCGACTCCGTCACCGTCGACTACCACAAGTCCTTCTTCCAGCCGGTGAGTTCGTCCGCCGTCCTGGTGCGGGACGGCGCGACGCTGAGCCACGCGACGTACCACGCGGAGTACCTCAACCCGCGCCGCATGGTGCAGGAGCGCATCCCCAACCAGGTGGACAAGTCCCTGCAGACGACGCGCCGCTTCGACGCCCTGAAGCTGTGGATGACGCTGCGCGTGATGGGCGCGGACGCGATCGGCGACCTCTTCGACGAGGTGTGCGCCCTCGCGGAGCAGGGCTGGAAGCTCCTTGCCGCCGACCCCCGCTACGACGTGGTCGTCGAGCCCCAGCTCTCCACGCTCGTCTTCCGCTACATCCCCGGGTCGATCTGCGACCCGTCGGCCATCGACCGGGCCAACCTGTACGCCCGCAAGGCCCTGTTCGCCTCCGGTGACGCCGTCGTGGCGGGCACCAAGGTGGGCGACCGCCAGTACCTCAAGTTCACCCTGCTCAACCCCGAGACCACGGCCGACGACATCTCGGCCGTCCTCGATCTGATCGCCGGCCACGCCGAGCAGTACCTGGGAGAGACCCTTGACCGCGCTTCCTGAAAACGCGCTTCCCGATCACCGGGAAACCCTGGACTTCATCGGCATCGGGCTCGGCCCCTTCAACCTCGGCCTCGCCTGTCTGACCGAGCCCGTCGACGAGCTGAACGGCCTGTTCCTGGAGTCCAAGCCGGACTTCGAGTGGCACTCGGGCATGTTCCTCGACGGCGCCCACCTCCAGACCCCGTTCATGTCCGACCTGGTCACCCTCGCGGACCCCACGTCCCCCTACTCCTTCCTCAACTACCTGAAGGAATCGGGGCGGTTGTACTCCTTCTACATCCGCGAGAACTTCTACCCGCTGCGGACCGAGTACAACGACTACTGCCGCTGGGCGGCCGCGAAACTCTCGTCGATCCGTTTCAACACGACGGTGACCGAGGTGACGTACGAGGACGAGAACGAGCTGTACGTCGTCCGTACCGAAACCGGCGACACCTTCCGGGCCCGCCACCTCGTCCTCGGCACCGGCACCCCGCCGCACATCCCCGAGCCCTGCCGGCACCTCGGCGGCGACTTCATCCACAACTCCCGCTATCTGCAGGCCAAGCAGGAGCTGCAGCGGAAGAAGTCGATCACGCTCGTCGGCAGCGGCCAGTCCGCCGCCGAGATCTACCAGGACCTCCTGAGCGAGATCGACGTACACGGCTACCAGCTCAACTGGGTCACCCGCTCCCCGCGCTTCTTCCCGCTCGAATACACCAAGCTGACGCTGGAGATGACGTCTCCGGAGTACGTCGACTACTTCCACGCACTGCCGGAAGAGACCCGCTACCGCCTGCAGGACCAGCAGAAGACCCTCTTCAAGGGCATCGACGGCGACCTCATCAACGAGATCTTCGACCTGCTCTACCAGAAGAACATCGGCGGCCCGGTCCCCACCCGCCTGCTCACCAACTCGGCGCTGCACAGCGCCCGTCATGAGAACGGCAGCTACACCCTCGGGCTGCGCCAGGAGGAGCAGGGCAAGGACTTCGAGCTGAGCTCGGAGGGACTGATCCTCGCCACCGGCTACCAGTACGTCATGCCGGACTTCCTGGAGCCGGTGCGCGACCGGATCCGCTGGGACGGCCGGGGCCGCTACGAGGTCGCCCGCAACTACTCCATCGACACCACGGGGCGCGGCATCTTCCTGCAGAACGGCGCCGTGCACGCCCACTCGCTCACCAGCCCCGACCTGGGCATGGGCCCCTACCGCAACGCCTACATCATCGGCGAGCTGCTCGGCTGCGAGTACTACCCCGTCGAGAAGTCCATCGCCTTCCAGGAGTTCGCCGTATGAGCGCCACCACAGGAGAGCTGACCCTCCGCCCCCTCGACCCCCTCACCGACGCCGAGCTCCTGCACGGCTGGGTCACCCACCCCAAGGCCGCGTTCTGGATGATGCAGGACGCGACGCTCCCGGACGTCGAGCGCGAGTACATGGCGATCGCGGCCGCCGAGCACCACGACGCGTTCCTCGGCCTGCACGACGGCGTGCCCGCGTTCCTGATGGAGCGCTACGACCCCGCGCACGTCGAACTCGTGGGTCTTTACGAGCCCCGACCCGGCGATGTGGGCATGCACTTCCTCACCGCACCGTCCGACGTCCGGGTGCCCGGCTTCACCCGCGCCGTGATCACCAAGGTGATGGCGACGCTCTTCGCCGACCCCGCCACCCAACGCGTCGTGGTCGAACCCGACGTACGCAACAAGGCGGTGCACGCCCTCAACGAAGCCGTCGGGTTCACTCCCGCGCACGTCATCCAGAAGCCGGAGAAGGAAGCCCTGCTGAGCTTCTGCACCCGCGAGCAATTCGAAACAGCAGTAAGTGAAAGGGAGTTGGCGATATGACCCTGTCCGACGCCGTGGCGCACCTGACCCCCGAGCGCTGGGAGCAGGCCAACCGCCTCCTCATCCGCAAGGCCATCGCCGAGTTCTCCCACGAGCGGCTGTTCACGCCGGAGCCGCTGGGCGACGACACATTCGTCATCCGCAGCGACGACGCCCTGACCCGCTACCGGTTCAGCGCCCGCCGCCTGCGGCTCGACCACTGGCACATCGACGCCGACTCGATCACCCGCCACCGTGACGGCACCGAACTCCCCCTGGACGCCCTGGAGTTCTTCGTCGAGCTGCGTACCGCACTCGGCCTGAGCGACGAGATCCTGCCGGTCTACCTGGAGGAGATCTCCTCCACCCTCTCCGGCACCTGCTACAAACTGACCAAGCCCGCGATCCCGGCCGCCGAGCTCTCCCGCTCCGGCTTCCAGGAGATCGAGACGGGCATGACCGAGGGCCACCCCTGCTTCGTCGCGAACAACGGCCGGCTCGGCTTCGGCGTGCACGAGTACCTCTCGTACGCTCCCGAGACCGCGAGCCCCGTACGCCTGGTGTGGCTCGCGGCGAGCAAGGAGCGCGCGGCCTTCACGGCGGGCGCAGGCCTTGAGTACGAGTCGTTCCTGCGGGCCGAGCTGGGCCAGGAGACCCTGGACCGCTTCGACCGGAAACTCCGCGACCAGGGCCTGGACCCCGACGACTACCTCCTCATCCCGGCCCACCCCTGGCAGTGGTGGAACAAACTGTCGGTGACCTTCGCGGCCGAGGTCGCCCAGCGGCGCCTGGTGTGCCTGGGCGAGGGCGGCGACGAGTATCTGGCCCAGCAGTCGATCCGTACCTTCTTCAACTCCACCGAACCCGCCAAGCACTATGTGAAGACGGCGCTCTCCGTCATCAACATGGGCTTCATGCGCGGCCTCTCGGCGGCGTACATGGAGGCGACCCCGGCGATCAACGACTGGCTCGCGAACCTCATCGACACCGACGAGACCCTGAAGTCCACCGGCCTCACGATCATCCGCGAGCGCGCCGCCGTCGGCTATCGCCACCTGGAGTACGAGGCCGCGACCGACCGCTACTCCCCCTACCGCAAGATGCTCGCCGCCCTGTGGCGCGAGAGCCCCGTGCCGTCACTCGCCGAGGGCGAGCAACTGGCCACCATGGCCTCGCTGTTGCACACCGACCGGGACGGCGCGTCCTTCGCGGGCGCCCTCATCGAGCGCTCCGGACTCACCCCGGCCGAGTGGCTGCGCGGCTATCTGCACGCCTATCTGACGCCGCTGCTTCACAGCTTCTACGCGTACGACCTGGTCTTCATGCCGCACGGCGAGAACGTGATCCTGGTCCTGAAGGACGGCGTCGTACAGCGGGCGATCTTCAAGGACATCGCCGAGGAGATCGCGGTCATGGACCCGGACGCGGTGCTTCCGCCGACGGTCGAGCGGCTGCGCGTCGAGGTCCCCGAGGGCCAGAAACTCCTGTCGATCTTCACGGACGTCTTCGACTGCTTCTTCCGCTTCCTGTCGGCGAACCTCGTCACGGAGGGCCTGATCGACGAGGAGGGCTTCTGGGCCGCGGTCGCCGAGTGCGTCACCACCTACCAGGAGGCGACGCCCCAACTGGCCGACAAGTTCAAGCAGTACGACCTGTTCGCCCCCGAGTTCGCCCGGTCCTGCCTGAACCGGCTGCAGCTGCGGGACAACGAGCAGATGGTCGACCTCGCCGACCCGGCGGGCGCGCTGCAGCTGATCGGGACGCTGAAGAACCCGATCGCGTAAGCGTTCTCCCTCATAATCTCCCTCATAAGCCGAGTGGGGCTCCCAAGACGGTCCTTGGGAGCCCCACTCATATACGTACGCAGATGGCTACGTGGACGGCCAAGGCACCTGAGGCGACTTGTAGTAGTCCATGCCCATCGCGTCCCAGCGCGGCCCCTGTCCGGCGAGCCGCACCTTGTACTTGTCCCAGTCGTGCGTCGACGCGGGCGACCAGCCGAGCTCGGCGATGCCGGGAAGCCGCGGGAACGCCATGTACTCGATGTGCTTCGACTCCCAGATCGTCTCCGACCACAGCGGCGCCTCGACACCCTGGATCGAGTCCGCGGGCGCGCCCGTCAGATACGTGCCCGGGTCCCAGTCGTAGCTGCGCTGCACCTCGACATAGCCCGCCCAGGCCAGGCCGAGCGGGGTGTCCTTGTTGTACTTCATGTCCAGGTAGGCGCGGTCGGCCGGCGAGAGGACCAGCTTGGTGCCGTTCTTCGCCGCGTTCGCGACCTGCTCGCGCTCGGCGGCACTGGTCGCGTCGTAGCCCCAGTACTGCGCGAGCGCGCCCTTCGCGGGGGTCGCACCGGTCAGCTGGTGCCAGCCGATCACGGTCTTCCCGTACTTGGCGACCACCGGCTGGACCTTGTTCATGAACGCCACGTAGTCCTCGTGGCTGGTGGAGTGCGCCTCGTCGCCGCCGATGTGGATGTACTTGCCGGGTGTCATGGCGGCGAGCTCGCGGATCACGTCGTCCACGAAGTCGTACGTCACGTCCTTCTTCACGCACAGCGAGCTGAAGCCGACCTCGGTGCCGGTGTAGAGCGGGGGCGCCACGCCGTTGCAGTTCAGTTCGGCGTACGAGGCGAGCGCGGCGTTCGTGTGGCCCGGCATGTCGATCTCGGGGATCACTTCGAGCTGACGCGATGAGGCGTACTCGATGATCTCCTTGTACTGGGCCTTGGTGTAGTAGCCGCCCTTGCCGCCGCCGACCTGTGTGGAGCCGCCGTACTCGGCGAGCTTGGGCCAGGAGTCGATGGCGATGCGCCAGCCCTGGTCGTCGCTCAGGTGCAGATGCAGCTTGTTGACCTTGTAGAGCGACATCTGGTCGATGTAGCGCTTGACCTTGTCGACGGAGAAGAAGTGCCGCGACACGTCGAGCATCGCGCCGCGGTACTCGTAGCGCGGCTTGTCCTCGATGGTGCCACCGGCGACCAGCCAGGGCCCCGCCTGCTTCGTCTTCTTCTCGGCGGCCGCGGGAAGCTGCTGGCGCAGCGTCTGCACGCCGTAGAAGAGCCCGGCGGCCTTGCGGGCGGTGATGGTGACGGAACCGCGCCTGGATTCGAGGCGGTAGCCCTCGTCGCCAAGGGACTTGTCCTTGGCGGAGAGCCGAAGGCGGATGCCGTCGCGGCCTTCGCCGTCGGTGACCTTGAGCGCGTAGCCGGTGGAGGGACGCAGGACGTCCGCGAGATAGCCGCCGATCCGCCGGGCGTCACGCGAGTCGTCGACCCGGATGCGGGTCTTGGAGTTGATCTCGTACGCCGATCCGCCGGGGACGGCCGACGCGGGCGCCGGGATCACCTGGCCGAGCGGGGTCGGGGCCGGGGTCGTGGCTGCCTCCTGACCGGACGGCACGGCGGCCACCGACGAGAGTCCGGCCGCGGCGACGAGCAGCAGCGAGCCGAACAGGCGGGTCGATCTGTGGTGCTCTCTCACAAGCGGGTCCCTTCGACGGGGCTACGTCACGGGTGGCGCCTCACTGTGGTGCATCACTGGTACGGCTTGATTGAACGGTCACCATGGGTACCTTGCGCCCCGTGACGGGTCAAGGGTGTAGACCACTTCCGCCGCCCGCCGATGGAAGAATCCTCCCATGGCGGAAATCATCCAGCGCGACGGGACCTGGACCTTCGACGGAGAGACGCTGCGCCTTGTGCCGGGACGCGACAAGAACGTGTCCCTGCTGCGCAAGTCACTGGGGGAACTGGCCGTCCCCTTGGCCGCGTTGGCGGGAATCGCCTTCGAGCAGGGCAAGAAGTCGGGCCGACTGAGGCTGCGCCTGCGGGACGGCGCGGACCCGCTGCTGCAGGCCACCGGGGGCAAACTCGGGGACGCCGCCGACCCCTATCAGCTGGCGGTGGAGCCGGACCGGTACGGGGTCGCGGAGTACCTCGTCGACGAGGTGCGCAACGCACTGCTGCTCGAACAGGTGCCGGCCGCGTCCTGCGAGAGCTATCTGCTGCCGGGTCCTTCCGTGCCGCTGTCGGTCTCCGCGGGTGACGGCACCGCCAGCTTCGACGGTGAGCACATCCGCCTGGAGTGGAACTGGAAGACGGAGGAGGCGAAGTCGGCATCGGGCACGCGCTCGCTGGCGCTCGCCGATGTGGCCGCCGTCGAGTGGCAGCCGGCGGTCGGCCTGGAGAACGGGTACCTCCGCTTCACCGTGCGGCACTCCCCCACCAAGGCTCCGCCGAAATACGACCCGAACTCGGTCGAGCTGTGGGGTTTCAAGAAGGATCCGCTGATGGCGCTGGTCGCTGCGGCCGTGCAGGTGCGGTTGCCGCATCCCTCCGGGCCCGCCCCGGGCGAGGTCCAGGCCGCGCCCGCGCTGGCGGCGGCCCCGTCGGCGGCACCCCCGGAAGCGTCCGGGGACGATCATGACGCGCTGCTGCGGCGGCTCCGCGAGCTGGGGGAGCTTCATCAGTCCGGGATACTCACGGACGACGAGTTCTCCCTCGCCAAGCAGGCGGTCCTGAAGCGGATGTAAGCCGTCTGTGAGCCGTCTATGAGCTGTCCGTGAGCCGTCGGGGCCGGTTTTCGCCACGACTCTGCCCGGAATCGGGCAGGATTGTTGCGCCCGGAGGCCTATTCCTCCAGGATCAACGAATGCACGACGACCTGGTGGACCACCTGACCCGCAGCACCCCGCTCCAGCGGGGCGAAGCCCTGCGGGTCATCCAGGACGTGCTCGCCTACTTCGACGAGACGACCGAAGAGTTCGTCCGTCGCCGCCACCGCGAACTGCAAGGTCAGGGCCTGCTGAACGCGGCGATCTTCGAGCAGATCTCGGCGGACCTCGAGTACCGCGCGGTCGCGCCGCCCGAGCTCAGTCTCAGACAGCTGCGCCGCATGATCTACGGCTGAGAACCAGCCCTGCACACCACAACCCTCTACGGCTAGGACACCCTCTATGTGTGGAATCGTCGGTTATATCGGCAAGCGTGACGTGGCTCCCCTCCTCCTCGAAGGCCTGCAGCGCCTGGAGTACCGCGGCTACGACTCCGCCGGCGTCGTCATCACGGGCCCCAAGGCCAGCGGCCTGAAGATGGTCAAGGCCAAGGGCCGCGTCCGCGACCTGGAGGCCAAGGTCCCGGCCCGCTTCAAGGGCACGACCGGCATCGCCCACACCCGCTGGGCCACCCACGGCGCCCCGTCCGACGAGAACGCCCACCCGCACATGTCGGGCGACAACAAGGTCGCCGTCGTCCACAACGGCATCATCGACAACGCCTCCGAGCTGCGCGCCAAGCTCACCGCCGACGGCGTCGAGTTCCTCTCCGAGACGGACACCGAGGTCCTCACCCACCTCATCGCCCGCGCCCAGGCGGACAAGCTGGAGGACAAGGTCCGCGAGGCCCTGCGGCACGTCGAGGGCACGTACGGCATCGCCGTCCTGCACGCCGACTTCAACGACCGCATCGTGGTCGCCCGCAACGGCTCGCCGGTCGTCCTCGGCATCGGCGAGAAGGAGATGTTCGTCGCCTCGGACGTCGCCGCCCTCGTCTCGCACACCCGCCAGGTCGTCACCCTCGACGACGGCGAGATGGCCACCATCAAGGCCGACGACTACCGCACGTACACGACCGAGGGCTCGCGCACGACCGCCTCGCCGACCACCGTGGAGTGGGAGGCCGAGTCGTACGACATGGGCGGCCACGACACGTACATGCACAAGGAGATCTTCGAGCAGCCCGACGCGGTCGACCGCGTCCTGCGCGGCCGCATCGACGACCGCTTCTCCACCGTGCACCTGGGCGGCCTGAACCTGGACGCGCACGACGCCCGCAAGGTGCGCCGCGTCAAGATCCTCGGCTGCGGCACCTCGTACCACGCGGGCATGATCGGCGCCCAGATGATCGAGGAGCTGGCCCGCATCCCCGCCGACGCGGAGCCGGCGTCCGAGTTCCGCTACCGCAACCCGGTCGTGGACCCCGACACCCTCTACATCGCCGTCTCCCAGTCCGGCGAGACGTACGACGTGCTCGCCGCCGTCCAGGAGCTGAAGCGCAAGGGCGCCCGCGTCCTGGGCGTCGTGAACGTCGTCGGCTCCGCGATCGCCCGTGAGGCCGACGCGGGCGTGTACGTCCACGCGGGCCCGGAGGTCTGCGTCGTATCGACCAAGTGCTTCACGAACACCACGGTCGCCTTCGCCCTGCTCGCCCTGCACCTGGGCCGCATCCGTGACCTGTCGGTCTCCGACGGCAAGCGGATCATCGAGGGCCTGCGCAAGCTGCCCGGCCAGATCTCGGAGATCCTCAAGCAGGAGGAAGAGATCAAGAAGATCGCGAAGGGCTACGCGGAAGCCCGCTCGATGCTCTTCATCGGACGCGTACGCGGCTACCCGGTCGCCCGCGAGGCGTCCCTGAAGCTCAAGGAGGTCTCGTACATCCACGCCGAGGCCTACCCGGCATCGGAGCTGAAGCACGGCCCGCTCGCCCTCATCGAGCCCGCGCTCCCCACGGTCGCGATCGTCCCGAACGACGACCTCCTGGAGAAAAACCGCGCCGCCCTGGAGGAGATCAAGGCCCGCAGCGGCAAGATCCTCGCGGTCGCCCACCAGGAGCAGGAGAAGGCCGACCAGACGATCGTCGTCCCGAAGAACGAGGACGAGCTCGACCCGATCCTGATGGGCATCCCGCTCCAACTCCTCGCCTACCACACGGCGTTGGCGCTCGGCCGCGACATCGACAAGCCGCGCAACCTGGCGAAGTCGGTCACGGTGGAGTAATCCGGGCCCCGTAAGGGGCGCGGGGAGCTGCGCGACAAGCCCCCACGAACCAGCACCTGACAGAAAACGGAACGGGCCCCCTGCGTGCCACCAAGCGCAGGGAGCCCGTTCCCAGAGGGCCAGAGGCGCCCATTCCCCCAGCCCGGGCCTGCCTCAGCCGGTAGCCGTCACTCCCTGGCCGGCAGGCCGCCCGCGCCCCGGGAGAGCTGTGGGCCAGTGGGCAAAGGCCGCCGTCGCGGCGTACCAGGCGAGCAGGCCGCCGACCGCGGCGAACCAGCCGCCCGCCTTCGCGAGTCCCGCGCTGTCGCCGAACCGCGCCACCGCGATCAGCACGAGGGCCACGAAGAGCAGCCCGTACGTCCCCCGCGCGAGCGCCGCGCCACCGGGCGCCCCCAGGGTCAGGCTGAGCGTGACGAGCGCGAAGAGCAGCAGGAAGAGGCCCGCGGCGTTGGCGGAGGCCTTGACGTCCGCCGTGAGGCCCCAGGTGAACCAGAGCGCGCCGAGCGCGGCGAAGGCCGTACCGGTGAACGCGTCGCTGTCACGGAACGCGAACAGGCCGGCGACGAAGAGCGCGACGCCGCCTACGAACGTCGCGAGGACGGCGGCGTCCAGCGCCGTCACCCCGTCGATCACTTCGGTGTGACCGATCCCGAAGGCCAACAGCGTGAGCCCCAGGGCGAGATGGCCGAGAGTCGAGGTGGTACTTCCCGCAGAGACGTCTTTGTCCACGGCGGGCTCCCTTCAGGTGCGGTGTGCAGTTGTTGTGCCACCTGTACGTACCCTTCACAAGGGCACAAACCACCTCTACGCGCGAGTAGATTTATCTACAACAGAGGGAAAGAGGAAGGAAGTTGACGCACCGTCGCTCTCATCTCACCTGGGACGACGAGACGTTACGGAATGACGACGACAGGCCGTTGCGCGCGGCGCGCGAGCCGGCCCGCGACCGAACCGAAGATGCGCCCCACGATGCCGTGCGTCGATCCGACGACGATCGCGTCCGCGGAGTATTCGCGGCCCACCTCTTCGAGTTCGTGACAGATGTCGCCGCCCCGCTCGACGAGGATCCAGGGCACTTCGGCCAGATAGTCCGCACAGGCCAGCTCGAGCCCGAGCACTTCCGTGCGATGGTCCGGCACATCGACGAAGACCGGCGGCTCACAGCCCGCCCACACCGTGGTGGGCAGCCGGTTGGCGACGTGCACGATGATCAGGCCCGAGCCGGAGCGATGGGCCATCCCGATCGCGTACGAGAGCGCGCGCTCACTGGAGGTCGAGCCGTCGAAACCGACGACGACCCCGTGCCGGAAGGCTGGATCGCAGGAGTGACGTGGTTCTTCCGCCGCCTGGGGGGTCGCTGTCGGATCGGCGACCTGCCGCTTGCGGTCCGCGGGTTCGGAGAATTCGTGACCGGCCATGGGTGTCTCGGCGAAGGAGTCCTCTGTGGGAGGGTCGGCTCTGTTCGGGTCGTACGGCGCAGTATGGAACAAGTTCGGGCAGGGACGGGTGGTGAGCTGCGACGAGCACCGGAGCTGTGTCCGGGAATCATCTTCCCAACCCCATACCCCTAAGGGTACGGCGACACTCCTCTCCTGCCCAGAGCCTTCGACAGGCCCTGCGGGAGCCTCACGGCGTTCACCGGAGCATGCATGAGCGGCGCCCGTATGGCAATGGTTGCTGCCTCGTACAGGCGGTTTGGGCGCCCACCCGCGTGGCCCCCGTTTCACGCCAGTGACCGGCCGCGCGGCCACGCGTTGAACCTCTGAACGCCACCGCCACAGGGAGCACGCCGTGCCACGACCGCCGACCGCGTCCTCACCCGTCGCACAGAGCCGCCGTCGCACGCCCGATGGGGCGCGCGAGCGCCGGCGAGGCGGCGCGCCGGCGCCGCGCGCCCAGGAGACGCCGTCCGCTCCGGCGCAGGACTCGGCGAGCGATGTCGTCCGCTGGGCCGCGTTCAGCTGCGTCCTGGTGCCCGTCGTCCTTGTGGGGTACGGGACGTCGCTGGCCGGGGCGGCCGGGGCGGCCATCGGACTCGCCGCCGTGACGGGGGTCTGCCGGGTGCTCCTGCGGCAGTCCGAGCGAGGGGCCGCGCGGCTGATCGCCGAGCAGGGATGTGCCCACCGGGGGCGGCATGGACGGACGGGCGCGGGGGCGCACAGGGGCGGTCGGCATGCTGGTGGGTCCACGCCGGGGGACTGACCGATTCGCGCACACGCGCCCGTAGCTTTTCAGCCAACTTCCGGCGGGCGCGCATTCCTTGGCCGAACGGGTACTCAACCCCGGTCCCACCAGGGCTGAAAGGTGTGAAAAAGGCGCTGGCACCCTACGGGGACCGGCCACGGAGCCGAGGCGCACTTCCCTGCAACGCCCGTGAGTGCAACGCTTCGTGATCGAATGCTTCACGCCAAGTTGCCATGTCGACATAGTGCCGGGTCCTTAACTGGTCACCCCGGCACCACGGGACGCAGTAGATTCGATCATGACTGTATTACGGCGGGGGACTGGTGGAGGACCGAGGGGAAACGTGCAGGAGCGACAGGTCCGACAAGAGCGCCGAGAACACAGAACACGCAGAGCGCGCCAAGAACAGGGAGCCGCGACGACCGAGGGGGGCTTAGCGCCATGAGCCACGACTCCACTGCCGTGCAAGAAGCCGCGGCTCGGAAACTCTCCGGGCGGCGCCGCCGGGAGATCGTCGCGGTGCTGTTGTTCAGCGGGGGCCCCATTTTCGAGAGCTCGATACCGCTCTCCGTGTTCGGCATCGACCGGCAGGACGCCGGGGTCCCGCGGTATCGGCTGCTGGTCTGCGCCGGTGAAGAGGGACCGCTGCGCACGACCGGCGGTCTCGAACTCACCGCACCGCATGGCCTGGAAGCGATCGGGCGGGCAGGCACCGTCGTCGTACCGGCCTGGCGGTCGATCACATCACCGCCGCCGCCGGAGGCGCTCGACGCGCTGCGCCGCGCGCACGAAGAGGGCGCGCGCATCGTGGGCCTGTGCACCGGTGCGTTCGTGCTCGCCGCGGCGGGACTGCTCGACGGCCGCCCGGCGACCACGCACTGGATGTACGCGCCGACGCTGGCCAAGCGATATCCGTCCGTCCATGTGGACCCGCGCGAGCTCTTCGTCGACGACGGCGACGTGCTGACCAGCGCCGGGACCGCGGCCGGGATCGATCTGTGCCTGCACATCGTGCGCACCGACCACGGCAACGAGGCGGCGGGCGCGCTCGCCCGCAGGCTCGTCGTGCCACCGCGCAGGGCCGGCGGCCAGGAGCGCTATCTCGACAGGTCTTTACCAGAGGAGATCGGCGCCGACCCGCTCGCCGAGGTCGTCGCCTGGGCGCTGGAACATCTCCACGAGCAGTTCGACGTGGAGACGCTGGCCGCGCGCGCGTACATGAGCAGGCGCACCTTCGACCGCAGGTTCCGCTCGCTCACCGGGAGCGCTCCCCTGCAGTGGCTGATCACTCAGCGCGTACTGCAGGCGCAGCGGCTGCTCGAGACCTCCGACTACTCCGTCGACGAGGTCGCGGGCCGCTGCGGCTTCCGTTCGCCGGTGGCACTGCGGGGTCACTTCCGGCGCCAGCTGGGCTCGTCGCCCGCCGCCTACCGGGCCGCCTACCGCGCCCGCAGGCCGCAGGGTGAGCGGTCCCTGGAGGCTGCCGCGGCCGCGGCAGCCGCGCAGGCGGTGCCCGCCGCTGTCGTCGAGAGCGGTCCCGTACCGGCGCAGACACGGCGTACGGCGGCGGCGAGCGCCCTGGGACCGACGGCCTCACTGTCGGCGGATCCGGGAAAGCCGAGCTCAGATGTGTACGCGCCAGGCCGTCCGCCACTGCCCGGGCAGAGGAGTGCGCCGTAGGGTAAGACGCATGAACGATCGCATGGTGTGGATCGACTGCGAGATGACCGGGCTCTCGCTGACGGATGACGCACTTATTGAGGTGGCCGCACTGGTCACCGACTCGGAACTGAACGTGCTCGGCGAAGGTGTGGACATCGTGATCCGCCCGCCGGACGCGGCGCTGGAGACCATGCCCGAGGTGGTGCGCAAAATGCACACCACCTCGGGGCTCCTCGACGAACTGGCCGGCGGCACCACGCTGGCCGACGCCGAGGAGCAGGTCCTGGCGTACGTACGTGAGCACGTCAAGGAGCCGCGCAAGGCTCCGCTCTGCGGGAACTCGGTCGGCACCGACCGGGGCTTCCTGCTGCGCGACATGCAGACGCTGGAGGAGTTTCTCCACTACCGCATCGTCGACGTCTCCTCGATCAAGGAACTCGCCCGGCGCTGGTACCCCCGGGCGTACTTCAACAGCCCGGACAAGAACGGCAACCACCGGGCACTCGCCGACATCCGCGAGTCCATCGCCGAGCTGCGCTACTACCGCGAGGCGATCTTCGTGCCCCAGCCCGGCCCGGACTCGGACACCGCGAAGACGATCGCGGCCAAGCACGTCCTGCCCGCGGAGTAACCTCAGCGGCGGCCCTGTGTACGGGGTCCGGAAAACGTGTGCGCGAGCACCCCTTCGGACCCTGTACACTTTTTCTCGGCCGGTCGGAAGAACGACAAAAGACCGGACATGGTGGGTGTAGCTCAGTTGGTAGAGCACCTGGTTGTGGTCCAGGTGGCCGCGGGTTCAAGTCCCGTCACTCACCCTGAATGATCAAGGCCCGATCCGCGAAAGCGGGTCGGGCCTTCTTCATGTCCTGATCTTTGGGGACGGCTATCCCTCCGCCGCCTTCGCGTACTCCTGTGCCATGGCTCCCGCGAAGTCGTACACGACGCATGGTTCTTCACCCACGACCCATGCGTCATGTCCGGGCGGGACCACGAAGACATCGCCCGGTCCGACTTCGGCCTCGCCTCCGTCCTCCATGCGGATGTGCATCCGCCCCTCGACGACATAGCCGTTGTGGTGGATCTCGCAGCTCTTGGTCCCCGCGATCGGCGCCACGGACTCGGACCAGCGCCAGCCGGGCTCAAAAGTACCCACGGCGAAGTCGAGCCCTGTGAGATGGACGGCTTCGAGATGGCCGCGGGGGAAATCGCGCCGCTCGTCCGGCTTCTCGACCGCCTTGACCTCGATCATGACGACTGCCTCCATTCGGGCCGTGCCCCACACTCCCCCTACATTCCATGGTCTGCCTGCCAACCGGGGGACGCCACTTGGGGGACTGGTCTAGTCGCCGCCGGACGACCGGCTCGTGCTCCCGCTCTTTCCCGAGCTGCTCACCAGCTCGCCCGCGAAGCGCGTCACCGCGGCCACTCCGCGGACCCAGCGGGGCCCGCCGCGCTCCGCCCACACCACACAGACGCATCCGCCGACTGCCAGCGCCAGGACTCCGAGCAACACCACAACGGCCATGGTCTCCATCCCCGTATTCGTATGCGTACGTATGCGTAAAGGCGCCTCAGGACGAGGCTCGTGGCACCAGTTCCGTGCGCAGGACGATCTGCGGGCGGTCCAGGCGGCGGGAGGCTGCGGGGCGGCGGTCGGATATCTCCGCGAGGAGTACGTCCGTCATCGTGCGGCCCATCTCCGCGATCGGCTGGCGCACGCTCGTCAGGGGCGGGTCCATATGGCGGGCGATCGCCGAGTCGTCGAAGCCGACCAGGGCCACGTCCTCCGGTATGCGGCGGCCGGCGGTGCGCAGGATCTGGCGGGCGCCCGCCGCCATCACGTCGGAGCCGGCGAAGACCGCGTCCAGGTCCGGCCTGCGGTCGAGCAGCTCGGTCATCGCGCGGCGGCCGCCCTCCTCGGTGAAGTCGGCGGGGGCGATCAGGTCCTCGTCGGGCGGCGTGCCCGCCTCCGTCAGAGCGTCGCGGTAGCCGTCGAGGCGGCGCTGGGCGCCGTACACGTCGAGGCGGCCGGTGATCGTCGCGATGGTGCGGCGGCCGCGGGACAGGAGGTGCTGCACCGCCTCGCGGGCGCCGGCGAAGTTGTCGGAGTCGACCGAGGCGAGCGTCTCGTCGGCGGACCTGCGGCCGCTGATCACGGCCGGGATCTCCAGCTGTTCCAGGAGGTCCGGCAGCGGGTCGTCCGCGTGGACCGAGACGAGGAGTACGCCGTCCACGCGGTGCGCGGCCAAGTACTGGGCCAGGCGTCTGCGCTCCCGGTCGCCGCCCGCGAAGGTCAGCAGGAGCTGCATCTCCGTGTCGGCGAGGGCCGCGCCCACGCCGTGGATGATGTCGGAGAAGTAGGGCTCGGCGAAGAAGCGCGACTCCGGCTCGGGGACGACCACCGCGATCGAGTCCGTGCGGTTGGCGGCCAGCGCGCGGGCCGCCGTGTTCGGTACGTAGCCGAGCTCGGCCACCGCCTCCTCGACGGCGACGCGGGTGTGCTCGCTGACCCGCGGCGAGCCGTTGATCACGCGGGACACGGTGCCGCGGCCGACACCGGCACGCGCGGCCACCTCTTCGAGCGTCGGACGTCCCCCGCTGCGGCTCTTGGGCTGACGACTCCCCATCAATGCCTCCCCACCTCGCGCAATCTAACAGCCGGCCATGGTTGCAGGTCGCACACATCTACGGCTTCCGCCACGGAAGGACCAACTCCCGCCGTCGGGTGCCTTGACACCCCCGGGCCGAGCCGCGACTCTTCAAGACATCACACATGGGAGCGCTCCCACCGTACCTGGCTCTTACACGACCCGCACGTACCCTGCCCCGATTCACACTCCACGCACCGCAGTTGACCAAGGGCGGCCGGCACGTCGGAGCACGAGGAGGACGCAATGCGCTTTTCACCTCGCACGTCCCGCAAGGCGGTGGTCCTCGCGGCCGTCGCCGCACTGGGCGCCGGGCTGCTTGCCGGCTGCGCCGAGGACAAGGAGGAGCCCGGCGGCTCCTCGGGCGGAGGCGGCGGAGGCGGCGAGGGCAAGACCACGCTGACCGTCGGAGTCTTCGGGGCTTTCGGTCTGGAGGAGGCCGGGCTCTACAAGGAGTACGAGAAACTCCACCCGGATATCAAGATCAAGCAGAACTCCGTGCAGCGCAACGAGAACTACTGGCCCGCGCTGCTCACCCATCTCAGCAGCGGCAGCGGCCTCTCCGACATCCAGGCCGTCGAGGTGGGCAACATCGCCGAGCTGACCGGGACCCACTCCGACAAGCTGATGGACCTCGGCAAGGTCGCCGGAGTGGACGAGAGCGACTTCCTGGACTGGAAGTGGCAGCAGGGCACCACCGACGACGGCAAGACGATCGGCCTCGGCACCGACGTCGGACCGACCGGTATCTGCTACCGCAAGGACCTCTTCGAGAAGGCCGGCCTGCCCAGCGACCGCGAGGACGTGGCCAAGCTGTGGGCGGGTGACTGGAACAAGTACCTCGACGTCGGCAAGCGCTACCAGAAGAAGGCGCCCAAGGGCACCTCCTTCGTGGACGGTGCGACCGGCGTGATGGCCGCCGTGCACGCCTCCGGCAAGGAGAAGTTCTACGACAAGGACGGGGAGCTGATCTACAAGGACAGCGCCACGGTGAAGGAGGGCTGGGACATCGCCGCCCAGTTCGCCGAGGCGGGCCTTACCAGCAAGCTCCAGCAGTTCCAGCCCAGTTGGGACCAGGCGATCTCCAACGGCGCCTTCGCCACCATCACTTGCCCGCCCTGGATGCTCGGCTACATCAAGGACAAGGCCGGCGACAAGGGCGAGGACAAGTGGGACGTCGCCGCCTCGCCCAGGCCCGGCAACTGGGGCGGCTCCTTCCTCGCCGTACCCGAAGCGGGCAAGAACAAGGAGGAGGCGGCCAAGCTCGCGGCCTGGCTGACCGAGCCCAAGCAGCTCGCCAAGCTCTTCGACGAGCGGGCCAGCTTCCCCAGCGCCGACGCCGCGTACGCCCTGCCCGAGGTGAAGGACGCCAAGAACCCCTACTTCGGCAACGCGCCCGTGGGCCAGATCTTCTCCAAGGCGGCCGAGGGCGTGCCGGTCCAGCCCATCGGCCCCAAGGACGGAATCATCTCCCAGTACCTGGCCGACACCGGAATGCTCGGCATCGACCAGAAGGGAACCGCCCCCGACAAGGCCTGGGACAAAGCCGTGAAGACGATCGACAACGCACTGGACCAGTGAGCCGGAATGACCAGTGACGCACACGCCGCCGCGCCCTCCGAGCGGGAGGAGGGCGCGGCCCCCCGCGCACGGGCCGTCGCCCTGACCGACCCCGCCGACGAGCGCCGCAGGGAACGGAAGAGGGAACGCCGCAGCCGCCGCTACCGCTGGGACGTCAAATGGAGTCCCTACGCGCTGATCGCGCCGTTCTTCCTCTTCTTCATCGCCTTCGGGCTCTTTCCGCTGCTCTATACGGGGTGGGCCTCGCTGCACCGCGTGGAGCTGGGGACGCCCACGGACATGGAATGGGTGGGGCTGCGCAACTTCTCGCGCCTCATCGATGACGAGTTCTTCTGGAACGCGCTGCGCAACACCTTCACCATCGGCCTCATCTCGACCGTGCCGCAGCTGCTCATGGCACTGGGCCTCGCACACCTCCTCAACTACCGCCTGCGCGGCTCGATGTTCTTCCGCGTCGCGATCCTCACGCCGTACGCCACATCGGTGGCCGCCGCGACGCTGGTCTTCGTCCTGATGTTCAGCCGCACCGACCACGGCATGATCAACTGGGCGCTCGGGCTCGTGGGGGTCGACGCGGTCGACTGGCAGAACGGCGACTGGACCGCGCAGTTGGCCGTCTCCTCCATCGTCATCTGGCGCTGGACCGGCTACAACGCGCTGATCTATCTCGCCGCGATGCAGGCCATCCCGAACGATCTGTACGAGTCGGCCGCGCTGGACGGCGCGAGCCGCTGGCAGCAGTTCCTGCACGTCACGATCCCTTCGCTGCGGCCGACGATCCTGTTCACCTGTGTCGTCTCGACCATCGGGGCGACCCAACTCTTCGGTGAGCCGCTGTTGTTCAGCCAGGGCGCGAGCCCCACCGGCGGCTCCGACCACCAGTTCCAGACCCTGGGCCTCTATCTCTACGAGCAGGGCTGGTTCAACCAGCACCTGGGCCGTTCGTCGGCCATCGCCTGGACGATGTTCCTGATTCTCGTGCTGATCGGCCTCGTCAACTGGGCCATCAGCCGCCGGATCCGCAAGAGCGCGTGAGGGGATGACGTGACGACCACTCTGTCCATGCGGTCCCGCAAGCCGGGTACGCCGCCGGAGCCGGGCGCGAAGAACGCGAAGAAGCGGGGCGCCGGCCGCCATCTGCACGGCGGCAAGCTGACGTACGCCGTGCTGATCGTCTTCACCATCGGCTCGCTCTTCCCGCTGGTGTGGACCGCGATCGCCGCATCGCGCAACAACACCCGGCTCGCCGAGACTCCCCCTCCCTTCTGGTTCGGCGGCAATCTCTTCAAGAACCTGGAGATCGCCTGGACCGACGCCAATATGGGCACGGCCCTGCTCAACACCCTCGTGGTGGCCGGCACCATCACCGTCGGCACGGTGCTCTTCGCCACCCTCGCGGGCTTCGCCTTCGCCAAGCTCCGCTTCCGGTTCCGCAACACTCTGCTGCTCCTGGTGATCGGCACGATGATGGTGCCGCCCCAGCTCAGCGTCGTCCCCCTCTTCATGGTCGTGGCGGATCTCGGCTGGACCGACCAGCTGCAGTCCGTCATCCTGCCCACCCTGGTCAGCGCCTTCGGCGTGTTCTTCATGCGGCAGTACCTCAAGGAGGCGCTGCCCACCGAACTCATCGAGGCCGCACGGGTGGACGGGGCGAGCAGTCTGCGGGTGATCTGGCACGTGGTCTTCCCGGCCGCGCGCCCGGCGATGGCGGTCCTGGGCATGCTGACGTTCGTCATGGCCTGGAACGACTTCTTCTGGCCGATCATCGCCCTGACCCAGGAGGGCCAGCCCACCGTGCAGGTCGCCCTGGCCGGCCTGGGCCGCGGGCAGATCCCGGACCAGTCCGTGATCATGGCGGGCGCGCTGCTCGGCACGCTGCCGCTGCTGATCGCGTTCGTGCTGTTCGGCAAGCAGATCGTGGGCGGGATCATGCAGGGCGCGGTCAAGGGGTAACTGGCCCCGGGGCCTGGCTACTGGCGAAGTGCGGGTGCGCCGTGGCTGGTCGCGCCCACGCGGCGGAGCCGCACATGTCACAGCCCCGCGCCCCTTCGGGGCGCTACCCATCCGCCCGTTCACTTTCCCCCCTTCAACTCCCCCTTTCCCCTTCCCGTACAACCCTTGGGAGCGCTCCTATGACATCTGAGAACCTGCGCTTTCCGCCCGGCTTTCTGTGGGGCGCCGCCACCGCCGCGTATCAGATCGAGGGGGCCGCGCGGGAGGACGGCCGCACCCCCTCCATCTGGGACACCTTCAGCCATACGCCGGGCAAGGTGCTCGGCGGGGACACCGGGGACGTCGCCGTCGACCACTACCACCGGTGGCGCGACGACGTACGGCTGATGGTGGACCTGGGCCTGACCTCGTACCGCTTCTCCGTCTCGTGGCCGCGCGTGCAGCCCACCGGGCGCGGGCCCGCCGTCCAGCGCGGGCTCGACTTCTATCGCGCCCTGGTCGACGAACTGCTCTCCCACGGCATCCGGCCGATGGTCACCCTCTACCACTGGGACCTCCCGCAGGAGCTGGAGGACGCCTTCCCCAGCGGCTCCGCGGCGGGCGGCGGCTGGCCGGAGCGCGACACCGCGTACCGCTTCGCCGAGTACGCCGGGATCGTGGGCGAGGCGCTCGGTGACCGCGTGGAGATGTGGTCGACGCTCAACGAGCCCTGGTGCAGCGCCTTCCTCGGCTATGGCTCGGGGGTGCATGCCCCTGGCCGCACCGACCCCGTGGCCGCCCTGCGCGCGGCTCACCATCTCAACCTCGCGCACGGTCTCGGCGCCCAGGCACTGCGCGAGCAGCTGCCCGCCCGCGCCCGCATCGGCGTCAGTCTCAACCCGAGCGCGGTGCGCCCGCTCACCGCGTCGGCCGGCGATCTCGACGCGCGGCGCCGGATCGACGCGCTGGCCAACCGCGTCTTCACCGGGCCCATGCTCCGAGGAACGTACGACGACGATCTGGTCGCCGACACCGCACGCCTCACCGACTGGTCCTTCGTCCAGGACGACGATCTGCGCATCACCCGGCACCCCCTCGACTTTCTCGGCATCAACTACTACTCGCCCGCCGTCGTCTCGGCCGCCACCGAAGAAGACGCCGCCGCCGGCCCGCGCAAGGACGGCCACGGGGCCAGCGAGCACTCCCCCTGGCCGGGCGCCGACGAGCATGTCTCCTTCCACCGGGCGCCCGGTGAACTCACCGCGATGGACTGGCCGGTGGATCCGACCGGCCTCACGGACCTTCTCCTTGAGTACACCGCTCAAGCGCCCGGGGTTCCGCTTTACGTGACGGAAAACGGCGCCGCGTACGACGACAAGCCCGGCGAGGACGGCCAGGTCCACGACCCCGACCGGGTCCGCTATCTGCACTCCCACATCGCGGCCGTGCACCACGCGATCCTCGCGGGCGCGGACGTACGCGGCTACTTCCTCTGGTCGCTGCTCGACAACTTCGAATGGGCGTACGGCTACAGCAAGCGGTTCGGCGCGGTCCACGTCGACTACGAGACGCAGGCCCGCACCCCGAAGTCGAGCGCCCACTGGTACGCGAAGCTCGCCGCGAGCGGCGAGCTGCCACGGGAGTACGTCGCCGACTGACCGGACCCAAGAGAGGGCGCCTCGACCGGGTGGGGGATGC
>NZ_JBHYIG010000089.1:0-31106 GCF_042740015.1 Streptomyces sp. NPDC059037 | reverse complement strand
GTCGGCCGCGACTACCCCCCCCCCCCCCTACAGGGCGAGGGCCCGCCCGCCCGGCGTACGGGCCAGGTACACGACCCCCATCCCGCCGGCGCCGAGGCGGGCGTGCAGGCGGTAGCCGCCGATTTCACGGGGGTCGTCGGCCGACAGGGGGGTGTGGGCGGACTGCGCCCCGAGAGGCTGAGTGGGCATGCGGTGGCTCTTTCGGCGAGAGAGGTCGAGGCGCGGGACAGGCCGGTTGCCGCACCGGCACCAGCACGCGTGACGCGGCGGCCATGGGCCGCCTCCGAGGATGATCGTGCCGCTAACTAAAGTTTCAGTCAATGTGTGACCATACGAGACGGCGCTCAGCCGTCGTACGAGGACGGGGTGACGTGGACGCGGACCGCAGGACGGCGATCTTGAGGGCGGCGGCCAGGGTCATCGCCCGGCGTGGGGTCCGCGGGCTCCGCGTGTCGGAGATCGCCGCGGAGG
This sequence comes from Streptomyces sp. NPDC059037, assembly GCF_042740015.1. NCBI lineage: Bacteria > Bacillati > Actinomycetota > Actinomycetes > Kitasatosporales > Streptomycetaceae > Streptomyces > Streptomyces sp. NPDC059037. The sequence continues at coordinate 30,635 of NZ_JBHYIG010000089.1, read as the reverse complement.
CGGGCGTCTCCACGGCGCTCGTCTACTACCACTTCAAGGATCGCGCGGGCATCCTGCGCCGGACCCTGGAGTTCATCAGCGACCGGGCGGAGCGCTACACGGGCGGGCGGGCCGAGGACGGGGGCCTTGGGCGCGACCCCCGGCGGGACCTGGAGCGTTGCCTCCTCCTTGAGTTCCAGGACCGGCCCGAGGTCCGCGAGAACAGCACGGCGTGGGGCGAGTTGCGCGCCACCGCGGTCTTCGACCCGGAGCTGCGGGAAGCGCTGGCCGATGCCCGCCTGGTCTGGATCGGCGAACTCACCGGCACCCTCCGGCGCATCCACCGGACCGCGCCCGCCGCCGCCCTCACCGCGTCCGCCGAGCGGCTCACCGCCGCGTTGGAGGGCCTCAGCATGCGCTGGCTCAGCGAGGTCCTGTCCTTGGCCCACGCCCGCGAGCTCATGCGCGAGGCGATCACGGTGGAGCTTGCGCACCTGCGGCGCGACACCACCATCTTTGACTGAATTTTCAGTTCGTGTCAGAGTCGAGTCAGTAGTTCGGAGTCGAGTCAGCGAGCGACTCCGTCCGCGTCGCGTCGCATGGCGTCGCATCGCGTCGCGCCCTTCACGTGTCAGGCCCGTCCGCACCCGCTCGCCGAGCGTCCCTCCATGCCGACGGATAGCTTGATCCCCATCACGATGATCGGAGTTCACCGTGTCTCTGCCTCTCCCCCACCGCCCCTCCCGCCGCACGGCCCTGCGCACACTCGCCGGCATCGGTTCCGTGGTCCTCGGCGCCTCGGCGTGCGGACCCGGCGACGAACTGGCGGGGGCCGCGAGCACCGCCGGTGACGAGGACACAGCGGCCAAGGGGTTGCGCATGGGCGCCGAGTGGGAGAGCCACGCACGCACCTTCATGTCGTGGCCCGCCCTGGAGTCGGTGTGGGAGGACGACCTCCCTTACGTACGCGAGGACATCGCGCGCATCGCCCGCGCCATCGGGGAGTACGAGTACGTCGTGATGATGGCGAGGCCCGACCAGCTGAAGGCCGCCCAGAAGGCCTGCGGTCGCGATGTCGAGGTCATCCCGCTGGCCGTCGACGACCTGTGGGCCCGCGACACCGTGCCGGTGTTCGTGGAGCAGGACGGCAAGGTCATCGGCGTCGACTTCAACTTCAACGGCTGGGGCGACAAGCAGGAGCACACCAACGACGGCCGGGTGGGCCAGACCCTCCTGTCCGAGTACGACATCCCGCGCCGGAAGGCGCCGCTGGTCGCCGAGGGCGGCTCCTTCGAGACCGACGGCGAAGGGACTCTCCTCATCACCGAGAGCTCGATCGTCAACGACAACCGCAACCGTGGAAAGAGCCGGGACCAGATCGAGGCCGAGCTCAAGCAGACCCTGGGCATCAAGAAGGTCATCTGGCTGGCCGGCGTGCGCGGCCAGGACATCACCGACGCCCACGTGGACAGCCTCGTCCGGTTCACCGCCCCCGGTGTGGTGCTCCTGGACAGGGCGCACCGCGACACGCCCGCCGACTCCTGGTCACGCGCGGCCGACCAGGCGAAGTCCGTACTGAGCAAGGCGACGGACGCCAAGGGCCGGCCCTTCGAGATCATCGATCTGCCGCAGCCCGACCTGTACGAGATCACCGGCGAGGGCGACGACTTCGTCTCCACCTACGCCAACTTCTACGTCGCCAACGACTCCGTCTTCATCCCCAAGTTCGGCGACCGGAAGGCCGACAAGCGCGCCAAGAGCATCCTTCAGGAGCACTTCCCCAAGCGCGACGTCGTACAGATCAACATCGACACCATCGCCTCCGGCGGTGGCGGCATCCACTGCGCCACCCACGACGAACCCGGCGAGCCGGTCGACTGACCCCGGCCCGCCCCGAGAGCGACCGCGGTCATGATGCGACGCCTCACCGCCGGCTGACGCGCGGGCTGCCGCTCGGGACCCGGACCGCCTCGATGCCGCGCCGGGCCGCACGCACCGCACCGGTCGCGACCACCGCCCAGACCGCCAGGGCGGGCCAGAGCAGCACCTTCCCGCAGGTCCAGAGCGCCGGGACGTCCGCGGCCGTGGACACGGAGAGCGACGCGACGGCGGTCATCCCGAGGGGGAAGACGGTGGCCCAGCGGCGTACGTCGTAGTGGAGGCGGGGGTGGAGCAGTTCGCAGCCGACCAGGACGGCGTACCAGGCGAGCGCGAGGCCGAGGGTGACGAGGGTGACGGTCCGCAGGGTGTCGTGCGCCGGGGTCGCCCAGTGCAGCGGTCCGTGCGGGACCGACGCGGCGACCAGCTTCGATCCGGCGAGCGCGGAGATGGCCATGGCGCCGGCGATGATCCAGTGGTCGCCCTGGCCGGTGGCGAGCTGTCGGAAGTCGAAGCGCCACAGCACGACGACGTACAGGCACAGGCCGACGGCGAAGAAGGCGAGGGCGGGCCACATCAGCCACGCCTGCCGGTCGGCGGTCGCCACCGTCGCGGCGAGCACGACGACGGACTGGGTGGCCACGCACACCAGATACGCGGCGCCCGGCAGTCTGCTCTGCCAGTGCCGGATGACATGGGACATCAGCAACGGCCACAGCAGTACGCAGACGCAGAGCAGCGCGACCGACACGGGCTGCCTGCCGAGGAGCGAGAGCCGGGTGCCGAGCACCCCTGTCGCGGCGATGGCGGTCAGTGCGGGCGACGTGTCGATCTCGTGGCGCCAGCGGTCCCGTTCGGTGAGCAGATGGCGGCCGAAGACGGAGGCCAGCGCCAGCCAGACCACGGCGGCCACGAAGAGCAGCACGCGCGAGGCCCATTCGACGCCCAGGAGATGCAGCCCGACGGAGAGCACGGCGGTGGCCATCACGGCGGCCCCCGCGGCGGGCGGCAGATCGTCGAGCCAGTCCGCCCAGCGGGGGCCCCGGCTGCTGGCTGCATCGCTCGGCATGCGCGGCTCCATAGACGTACGTACGAGCCCCCGCCCGCGATCCTGACACGGCCCCACGGCCCCGGCATGTCGGCGGCCGAGCGCGGCGCCGTCAGGCCACGGGCGCGGTGATCCCCTCCGCCGCATCAGCCTCCTGCGACCCCGCGAGCCGCAGTGCGTCGATGACGAGCTCCAGGTGCGGCTGGCGGGCGTCCCCGGTCCTGTTGAGCACGGAGACGGTGCGGGTCACCGGCCGGGCGAGGGGGTGCAGGCTGATCCCGTTGGTGTCGGCGGGCAGGGCCATGCGGGGGACGAGCGCCACACCGGCCGCCGCACCGACCAGAGCGGTGAGTACGGAGAAGTCGCTGGCCAAGGCCGTGGCCCGGGGGACGAAACCGGCGGCCCCGCAGGCCCGTTGGGTGAGTTCGTGGCAGGAGGTCTCGGGACCCGGCAGCAGCCAGTTCTCGTCGGCGAGGCGCGCGAGGTCCGCCTTCCGGCCCGGTTCGATGCGGAGCCGTGCGGCGGTCGACGGATGGAGGGCGAGCAGCACCGGGTCGTCGAGGAGGCGGTGCTGCTCGCAGCCGGGGGGAAGGACGCGCGGCAGCAGGGTGTAGGCGTGGACGACGGCCAGGTCCGCATCGCGGCGGCGCAGGGCGTCGACGGCGGAGCCCGGTTCGTGCTCGGCGATGCGCAGTTCGGGGGCGGCGGTCCCGGCTTCCCGCGCCAGGGCCCGCCACACGGTGGGGAGCAGGACCCGCGCCGCGGACGGGAAGGCGGCGACACGGACGACACCGCTGTGGCCCGCGCGCAGCGCCCGCACATCGGCCTCGGCGGCGGAGAGCCCGCCGAGGATCACTTCGGCGTGCTCGACCAGGAGCCGGCCCGCCGCGGTGAGGCGCAGCGTGCGGCCGTGCTTCTCCAGGAGCGGGAGGCCTGCCTCCTTCTCCAGGGTGGCCAGCTGCTGGGAGACGGCGGGGCCGCTGAGGTGCAGGGCCTCGGCGGTGGCCGTCACCGTGCCGTACAGCGACAGATCGCGCAGCAGGCGAAGGCGACGTACATCGAACAAGAAGCTCACCTTCTCGATAGGAGAAGAAAGAGTAAGTAGACCTTTCCCATGGTAGGCGGAACCCTGGAGAGCGTGAACTTCAGCGCGCACCGCCTGCCGCACCGTCTGCCGCACCGCCTGCCGCACCGCCTGCCGGTCTCTCCCCGCTTCCTCGCCCTCGCGGCGACCGTGGTCCTGTGGGCGTCGGCCTTCCCCGCCATCCGCGTCGGCCTTGACGGACTCGGCGTCGCGGGGCTCTCCCTCCTTCGCCTGGCCGTCGCGTCCGCCGCCCTGGCGCTCGTGGCGCCGCTCCTCGGGGTCCGCCCGCCCGAGCGCCGCGATCTCCCGCTGATCGCGCTGTGCGGGGCGACCGGCATGAGCGCCTATCAACTGCTCCTCAACTGGGGCGAGGTGCACGTTCCCGCCGGTACGGCGAGCCTTCTGGTCGCCGTCGCCCCGGTGTTCAGCGTGCTGCTCGCCACGGCCTTCCTCGGCGAGGCCCTCACCCGCAACACCGCCCTCGGCAGCGCCATCGCACTGGCGGGCGCCGTGCTGATCGCCCTGGCCGGCGGCTCCACGCGCCTGTCGGCCGCCGCGCTCGTCGTGCTCGCCGCCGCACTCGTACAGGGCGTCTACCACTTCGCCACCAAGCCGCTGCTCAAGCGGTACACCGGCCTCGAAGTCGCCTGCTACGCCATGTGGGCGGGCACCCTCTTCCTGCTCCCGCTCGCGCCGGACGCCGTGCACGGCCTGGCGCGGGCCCCTGCGTCGGCCGTCGGATCGGCGGTGTACCTGGGCCTCCTGCCGTCCGCGCTCGGCTTTGTGACGTGGGGCTACGCGGTGTCCCGCTACACCGTCGCGGGGGCCACCGGCGCGCTCTACCTCGTCCCGCCGGTCGCGCTCGCCGTCGCGTTCGTCTGGCTCGGCGAGACACCGCGCCCGGTCGAACTGATCGGCGGCCTGATCAGCATCACGGGCGTCGTCCTCATCAACCGACGGCTAACCAAGCCCCCTCCGGCGCGCCCCGGCGCACATCAGGAGGACAACGCTCCGGAGCACCGCGCCCGCTCCATCGCCTCCACGGGTGAACGCCTTTAGTACGCCGCCGATCTCGCCGTCGGGCCTCATAGGCTCCGCCACTTGAACAGTCACGGAGAAGTGTCCACGCCCCGGCCCGGCACCAGCGCCCCGCGGCGCTTCGCCCGCTGGCACGCGGGGCTCAGCGCCGCCGACAAGTTCGGCCTGTACGGAGTGCTGTGCGCCGTACTCCCCTTGCTGATGGCGGGAGTTACCTGGCTCGGCCAGTCCGTGGCCCCGCCATCGCCCGTCGCCATGCTGGTCGAAGAGGTCGTCGACGCCTGTTCCACGGAGTGGCTCCTGACGCCGAAGGGCCGCTATCTGGCGGCGGGCTTCCAGGGCGGCGACGACCGGCAGTTGGCGCGGTGGCAGCGCGACGGGCTCAGCGTGCACAAGGACGCGATGACGGTCGAGGTCAGCCTGCGGGGCAACGCGGACGACGCCGTGGAGATCCGCGACCTCTCCCTGAACGTCACCCGACGCGGCAAGCCCGTGGCCGGGACGCCGCCCCGGGTGATGGGCTGCGGAGGTCCGGAGTCCCCCGAGCGGATGGTCGTCGACCTCGACACCCTCCCGGTGGGCCGCGACATCCCCGTCTCCTATCTGCAGCGCAGCCCGCACCAGCGCGCGGCGCGCAAGGCGGCCACCGAGTACGGCGGCGAGCGGATCACGCTGCCCCGCCAGGTGACGACCGACACCTTCTACCGCTTCGAACTCATCGCCCGCACCCAGCGGTTCGACTCCGAGTGGACGGCCACGATCACCTGGTGGGACGGCGAGGAGGTCCATCACGACAGGATCGACAACAGCGGGCGCGCGTTCCGGGTGTCGGCGGGGGCGGGGGCGCGGGCCGGGGCCGGTTCGGGGACGGGCAGCGGCTGATGGCTGAGGCTGCTTCAGGGGCCCGCCCGCCGCTCGTGGCGCTCAGGGCCCTCGCCCGCCACCCCGTGACCGCAGCCGCCGCGGGCCTGCTCATCGCCGAGGCGCTCGCCGTGCTGCCCGCGCAGATCCGGTGGGCCGACTCAGGAGATCTGTGGACGCTGCGGGTGCTGCCCTACGAGTCGCCCCTGGGCAATCTGCGGCTGCTCACCGTCTCCCCCACGCTCCTGCTCGGCGACCGCGGCGGCGCCTCGGGCCTGGCCCATGAGGCGCTGTGGTGCGCGCTCTTCCTCGGGATGCTGCTCTCCACGGCGTGGGCGGTGGCCGCGCGGATCGGGGCCGGACAGGCGGGGCGGCGCTGCCTCGCCCTCTGCCTCGCGCTGACGGCCTTCGCCCCGCAGGCCCATCTCCTTGCCCTGACCGCCCTGCGCCTGCCGGACCTCGTCCTCACCCCGTCCGGCCGTGGCACGAGTGCCCAGAAGCTGCTCGAAGACGCCCGCGAGGGAGCCGCCCATGCGGTATTGATGGCGCTGTTCGCGTGCGCGGCCGTGGCTCTGACCCGGCTCGGGAGGCGAAACCGCGAGCGACACAACCAACTCCCCACCTCCCAAGGTGAATTGGCGGCCCTCCCGTCCCGCATGGCAGCGGCCGCCGCCGTCGGGCTCGGCGCGAGCGGCACCCTGGGGCTGCTCACCTCGATCGGCGCCGCGCGCACCGTGTGGCCCGCCGCCGAGTCGTGGTGCGCCCATGACCCGAAACCCGGCACCTGCGTCGAGTACCTGGTGGGGACGCTCATCCGCCCGCGCCCGTACTACGCCATGCCGGACGTCACTGGCCAGGTGCCCGAGGACGAGTTTTCCTCGTACAACGGGCCCTTCTTCCTGGACAGTTCACTGACCGCCCTGCTGGTGTTCGCCACCATCTGCGCGGTCGTCGCGTACGCGGTGCGCGCGTCCGCACCGCACACCGGCTCCCGGCCGCTGACCGCCCTGCTCACCGGCTGGCTCGCCTTCACCTGGGCGGCGGTCGGGTATCTGGTGCCGCTGCAGTACGAGTTGGACGCGTCGGCGTACGACGCGGCGCCACCGGCCTCCTGGGCGGCGCTGCTGATACCGCCGACCGGGCTCCAGTACGCGCTGCTCGCCGCCCCGCTGTTCGCCCTGCTCCTCGCCGCCGCCACCCGGCTGCGCGGTGCCGTGCCCGGACTCGGAAAGTGACCTCACTCCGCCCGCCCCACCACCACCCACCTCGACGGCAGCTCGATCCGCGTGCCGTCCGGCGTGAACTCGGTGGTGATCAGCGGCAGTTCGCCCTCGGCGTGGACGGTGAGGCCCGCCGCGCCGATGTACGCGAGCACGGCGTCGTCGGCGACCTCGCCCGGCGCGATGCCGTGCGCGAACACCGGCGCGAGCTTGGGCGGCGGGCCCGCGGGGCTCTGGGCCAGGCCCTTGAGGACGGGGCCCGCCGCCTCCGCGAGCTCGACCACGAAGGCTCTGCCGCGCTCGCCGACCAGTGCGGCGATCCCGTCGACGAGCGGCTGGCGGTCGGCGGGTTCGCACTGGTGGAGCACGCCGCGCATATAGACGTTCACATCGCCGAGTTCCGCGTGCAGTTGCTCGGCCTCGGCGTGCTCGGCCGCGTCGACCTGCCGGAACTCCGCCTGCCCCGCGGGGTCGGCGTGCCGGGCGTGTTCGAGGGCGGCGGCGGACAGGTCGGCGCCCATGACGCGCGGGAAGCGGTCGGCGAGGAAGCGGGTCTGGGTGCCGTTCCCGCAGCCGAGGTCCACGACGGGCAGGCCGATGGCCGCCATGTGCGGTTCGAAGAGGGCCAGATGGATGCCGACGGTGAGCGCGGGATCGGAGTCCCAGAAGACGGCTCCCTGTTCGTCCGGAGCCTCCCGCCAGAACCCCTCCCAGGCCTCCTTGTACCGACTCGTGACGCTCATGCCCAGCTCCCCAGGATGCGACGGCGGCCGCCGAATCCGACGGCGAGATCGGTCTACCGCGCCCGGGGTGCGCGGACAAGCCACCCGCGCGGTTCTTCACCACGCATTCGATGTGTTCCCGCCGGGCGCACCCCCCTGGGAGCCGGCTCACCGACGAGGCGGCGCCAGCTCGAACCACACCGTCTTGCCGGTGCTCGTACGGCTCGTGCCCCACTCCTTGGCGAGCACGCTGACGATCCGCAGACCGCGTCCGAACTCGTCGCCGGGGCCCGCGTTGAGCAGCGTGGGCAGGGTGTGGTCGTCGTCCTCGACCTCGCAGATCAGCGTGGGTCCGGAGCGGACCAGGCGCAGTTCGACGCGGCCGCCGCGGGAGTGCCGCACGGCATTGGTGACCAGCTCGCTGACCAGGAGCTCCGCCGTCTCTACGAGGGCGTCGCGGGACCAGGCCCGCAGCTGTCCGCGCACCAGCTCGCGGGCCCTGCTCACCTCGCTGGGGTCGAGCGCGAGCCCCCACCGGGCGACGTCCTGTTCGGCGACGCCGTTCAGCCGGGCCATCAGGAGGGCCACGTCGTCCTTGCGGCCGCCGCGTGTGTTGAGCGCCCGGATGATCGTGTCGCAGGCGTCGTCCATGGAGGCCGCGGGGTGGGCCGCGGACTCGGTGAGGGTGGCGAGTCCGACGCCGATGTCCTCGCCGCGCACCTCGACGAGACCGTCGGTGCACATCAGGAGCCGGTCACCGGGCGTCACGCGCACGCCGACCGCCTCGAACGGCACGCCGCCCACGCCGATGGGCGCCCCCGTCGGCAGATCGAGGAGCTCACTGCGGCCGTCGGTGGCGCGGACCAGGACCGGCGGGATGTGACCGGCGTTGGCCAGCTGCAGCTCCCCCGCGATCGGGTCGTAGACCGCGTACAGACAGGTCGCGAGATAGTGCTCGCCGAGGCGCTGCGCCAGGTCGTCGAGGTTGCGCAGGAGCTGCGCGGGCGGCAGGTCGAGGGCGGCCATGGTCTGCACGGCGGTGCGCAACTGGCCCATCATCGCCGCCGAGTTGAGGCCGTGGCCCATCACATCGCCCACGACGAGCGCGGTCCGCGAGCCGGGCAGTTTCACGGAGTCGAACCAGTCGCCGCCGACCCGGCCGAGGAGCGTGCCCGGCAGATAGCGCGTGGCGATGTCGCAGCCGGTCATGCGCGGCTCGATGTGCGGCAGCATGCTGTCCTGGAGCGTGTCGGCGACGCTCTCCTGGTACGTGTACATGCGGGCGTTGTCGAGCACGAGGCCCGCGCGGGCGGCCAGTTCGGCGCCGGTGACACGGTCCATGTCGTTGAAGACGGGCCGCTCCCGGTGGCGCAGCAGGATCATGAACCCGAGGACCACGTTGCGCGCCTTGAGCGGTACGACGAGCATCGAGCGGTGGTTGATGAGCGGCCGGATGTCGCGCTTCTCGAACTGGGAGGCGATGGCGTTGCCCATCTCCTCGCTGATGCGCGGCACGAGGACCGGATCGCCGGAGGTCATGCACTGGAAGAACGGCGTGTGCGCAGGGAAGGGCATGGATTCGCCGACCGGTACGACATCGTCCCAGCGGCCCGGCTCGTCCGTGTGCTCCACGGCGACCCGGTGCCACAGCGTGGTCTCGTCCGGCGGGCCTTCGGGGAACCCCTCGCCCGCGACGACCTGTTCGCGCAGATAGGTGCCCGCGACGTCCGTGAAGCGCGGCACGACGGCCCGGCTGACTTCGAGGATCGTCTGCGAGAGGTCGAGTGAGGAGCCGATGCGGCCGCTGACCTCGTTGAGGAACTCCAGGCGTTCGCGCACCGCGGCGTATTCGATGTCCTCGCCGTCGTCCGCGGCGTCCGGCACCGGGGTGCGGCCCGCGGCGACCGCTTCCGCCTCGCGCCGCCTGCGCTCCTTTCGCTCGGTGCGCCGGGCGACGCCCCAGTCCGGGGTGACGGGCACCCGGTCGTGCTTGCTGAACTCCAGGACGGGATAGCCCAGTTCGAGGATCTGGGCGACGATGCGGGAGCTCTCGCCGACGCTCATGCTGGGCAGGATCTCGGGCAGCCGGCCCGCCAGCTCGTCCGCTCCGGGGAAGTCGGTGTGCAGGGCGAAAGCGGGTGCTATCCGCTCCACCTGGCCCGGTTCGAGGCTGTCCGCGTCGACGAGCCGGTCGGCGTCCGCCGCGAGGACGAGCAGCCGCTCGGGCCCTGGGCCGACGAGCGGGTACGCCCACCACAGGACGTCCACGCGGCTCTGTTCACGCCCCGGGACGGAGAGCCGCGCGCGCCCGGCTGCCGGATAGGAGATGCGCCCGTCGAGGGAGGTCTCCAGGTCGGGGCCCAGACCGTCGTACGTTCCGTACGGCTCGCGCTCGTCGGGGATGGCGCCGGCCACCGGCATCAGGTCGCCCGCCGGGGCGCCCACCGCGTCCTCTTTCGCGTATCCGAACAGCCGCCGTGCGCCGGTGCTCCAGTGGGAGACGAGGCCCGCGCGGTCGATGACGACCACGGCGAGCGGGATCCGGCCGGCCACGGCGTGCTGCGCCACCGGCCCGCCCGGAGTGCCCTGATCCATGGCCAACGCTCCTTCCGGCGACACCGTGCAGCCGCGCCGCCCCAACCACCGTACGACCGGCACGGGTTGCCTTGCGGCGCAATGGGGGAATTGGCCCGCGCCGGAGCGCGCGTCCGGCGCGGGTGTGGCCGCGTTCCGCCGGACGGCCTCTAGTCCTCGTGTCCGAGCTGAAGATCCCGCTCCGTACGTCCGCCGCCCGCGACCTGGAGCACGGTGGCCACCGGCGGGTAGCCCGCGGCGATGACCGTGTACTCGCCGGACGACAGGTCGATGAACCGGAAGCTGCCGTCCTCCCTCGTCGTCAGGGTGTCCACCACGTTCCCCGCGGCGTCGAGCAGCGTCACGCGCGCGTCCTCGACGGGCCGCCCGCCGCCGGCCCGCACGGTCCCCCGCAGCACCGCGCCGCCCGCGAGCTCCACGTCCTGGCGGGTCTCGCGCGAGGCCTGCACGGTGACGGGCAGGGCGGCCGGGCGGAAAGCGGGGGCGCTGGCGGCGAGGGTGTACTCGCCCGCCACCAACTCCGTGATGACATAGCCCCCTTCGCGCCCGCTGCGGGTGGTGGCGACGACTTCGCCGCGTACGTCGGTGAGGGTCACCGCGGCGTCCCTGACCGGGGACCCGTCGGCGGTGAGCACGCTGCCCGCGAGCCGGCCCGCGCCGCCGAGCACCACGTCGAGCTCCACGGGGCGCTCGCCGACGGTGACGGTGACCGCCTGCGGCTGGTGACCGCCCGCGGCGGCGATCAGGACGAACGATCCGGAGCCCGGCGTGGACAGCGCGTACCGCCCGTCCTCGCCGCTCGCGCCGCGGCCGATCTGCCGGCCCCCGACATCGATGAGGGTCAGGGCGGCGCGGGGCACGACGGTGCCGTCCGGGTGCTGCACAGTGCCGCAGACGGGCACCCCTGCGACGTACGCGGTGCGGGCCTGCGGAATGGACGTGGGCTCGGCCGTGGGGGCGTTCTGGGACGCTGCGCTGGACAACAGGGGGGTCTCCTTGAGGAAGAAGGAAATCAGCGTGCCGAGGACGAGCACCGGCACCAGGTAGAGGAAGATGCGCGGCATCGCGTCGGCGTAGGCCTGGATGTAGCCCTCGCGCAGCTGGGCGGGCATCGCGTGCACCAGCTGCGGGGTGATGGATTCGGGGTCCGGAAGGCCCGCCCCGGCCGGGATGCGGTCGGCGAGCGAGTCCGCGAGCCGTTCGGCGAAGAGGGTGCCGAAGATCGCGGCGCCCACGCTGCCGCCGATCTGCCGGAAGTAGTTGTTGGCGCTGGTGGCGGTGCCGAGGTCAGCGGGGCGTACGGCGTTCTGCACGGCGAGGATGAGCACCGGCATGACAAGGCCGACGCCCGCGCCGAGCACGGCCATCCAGATGCTGTAGTTCAGCCGGGAGGTATCGGCTTCGAGCCGCGAGAGCAGCCACATGCCGACAACGGAGAGGATCCCGCCGAGGATCGGATAGATCTTGTAGCGCCCGGTGTGGCTGATGAGCTGCCCGGCGAGGATCGAGGCGCCGACGACGCCGCCCATCATCGGGAGCATGAGGAGTCCGGACTCGGTGGCGGTCGCGCCGTCGACCATCTGCAGGAACGTCGGCAGATAACTGGCCGCTCCGAAGAGGGCGACTCCGATCACCATGCCTACTAGACCGGTGATGTTGAAGACGGAATCACGGAACAGGCGCAGCGGAATGATCGGTTCTGCCGCGAAGCGCTCGGCGACGAGGAAGAGCACGGTCGAGACGAGCGCCCCGGCACCGAGCCCCAGGATGACCCTCGACCCCCACGCGTACTCGGTCCCGCCCCAACTGGTGAGCAGCACCAGGCAGGTGGAGGCCGCGGCGAGCAACAGCGCGCCGAGCACGTCGAGCCGGGCCTTCGCGGTGGGCTTGGGCAGCTTCAGTACGAGGGTCACCACGGCGAGGGTGACGAGGCCGAACGGCACGTTGAAGTAGAAGCACCAGCGCCAGGTGACGTGGTCGGTGAAGAAACCGCCGAGCAGCGGTCCCGCGACCGAGGCGAGGCCGAACGCGGCGCCGATCAGGCCCATGTAGCGGCCGCGTTCCCGGGGCGGCACGATGTCCGCGATGATCGCCTGTACGCCGATCATGAGGCCGCCGGCGCCGATGCCCTGGATGGCGCGGAAGGCGATGAGCTGGTCCATGGTCCGCGACCACCCGGCAAGCGCGGACCCGACGATGAAGATGACGATGGCGAACTGGAAGACGCCCTTGCGCCCGAACAGATCCCCGATCTTCCCGTAGATGGGAAGCCCGATCGTCGAGGTGAGCAGATAGGCGGTGATCGCCCAGGACATCTTGTCCAGGCCGTGCAGCTCGCCGACGATCTTGGGCAGCGCGGTGGCGACGATCATCTGCTCCAGCGCGGCGAGCAGCAGCGCGAGCATCAGCCCGACGAACACCATCCGGACACGGGCGGGGCTGAGCCCGTCCACGGCCGAAGCGGATGCGTGCGGCGGCGATGGTGGCGCCTCTGCCACCTCCGGGACCGCCGCCTCGCCCCGCCCGGCGCCCTGCACCAGCGTCGTCCCGCCCACGTTCTGCTCCCCTCGTCACGCTTGCGCCGCACATTTCTCGCATTACGCGACAACTGCGAGCAAGCGCGACGAGCCGCCCCGGCACGGGGCCCGGCAGACGTAAGCGCCGGTGGGAGCCCTACGGCGTACAAGCGCACCGAACGGAAAACCACTCGAAACGGTGAGCCCGACAACAACCCCTACGGGCTACGGGAGTTGAGGCGGAGACCGGCGCGCGAAAAACGCGCCAGCGCCGTCGTGGGACCTACTTCTCCACCTCGGCCGCTAGCTTGCCGAGCACCTCGTCATAGATCCGCACGAGCCCCTTGGGCGCGAAGGTCTTCTCGAAGAAGCCGCCGATCCCGCCCGCGCCGTTCCAGACGGAGGAAACGACGACGCGCGCCTTGCCCTCGCCCGCCGGGGTGACGGTCCAGGTGGTGACCATGGAGGAGTTGCGGTCCTTCTCGACGAGCTCACCGTCGGTCGGCTCGCTGACCTCCAGCAGGCAGTCCCGGATCCGCTTGCTGGTGGCCTGCAGCTTCCAGTGGACGAGCGTCCCCTCGCCGTCCCCGCCCTCACGCACCTCGTACTCGCTGAAGCGCTCCGAAAGGATCTTCCCGCGCGTGCCGTCGTAGTCGGCCAGCGCATCGAAGACATCCTCCGGCCGACCCACGATGACCCGCTGCGTGGTCGCCTCGACCTGCGCCATTGCACTTCCTCCAGCACTCGGTGACTCAGAGATTCCGCCAAAGCCAACCACTGTGCGCACCGGGGTCCCAAATCGGGGTCGGCGAGGTATCCGGTCGCACGATCAAGGGAACATGTGTTCTATTGTGTGGCCAGTGCTACCGAGGAGGCGTCATGCGCTGGGAGAACCTCGCCGATGGGCCGTCACGTGGGGTCGCGGATGCCGCGCTGTTCGGCGCGGACGCGGTTACCACCAGGACCTTCGACACACCTGAGTTCAGAGGGATCACGTTTCACGAGATTCGGGCCAAGACGATCGTGAACCGGGTGCCCGGCGCGTCCCGGATGCCGTTCGAGTGGACGGTCAATCCGTATCGGGGGTGCACGCACGCGTGCTTGCACTTCACTTGGTAACCCTATTTAGGCCCAGGAGGTTTCGATGCCCGGCACTCTGAACGCAGACCTGGCCTGGAAGGGCATGACCAGGTCCCCCTTCGCCAAGGAGACCCCGGGGCCACGCCCCGCCGCCGCAAAGTCGGGGAAGGCCTACTGCGCCATACTCCTGCGGGACGCATCGCACGAGGACGCGACAGCTCAGAAGCGGTCGCCTGAAAACTGATCCCGGTTCGCGCCCCTTGACACCACGGTGTCCGAGGCGGATACCGGATGCACAAGACGGCGCCGCCGAGTGTCCTACCACCCGACAGCGCCTTGATCAGACACCTTCGCCTGCAAGGAGTCCGACCCATGGTGAACGTATCGAGATCTTCTGATGCCCGGCTAGACGACTGGGCCCGCAAGATGATCCGGGGTCTTCCCCCGATGGCCCGCGAGGACGTCGCGGCCCTGGAATGCCTCCGCAGCCCCTCGGGAAGCCATACACCCGAGCCCGCCCAGGAGACGACCCCGCAGATCCCCGAGGAACTGCTCCTCCTCGCCGGGGCCGACCAGGTCCCCGACGATGACGAAGACCTCGCGGACTATGTCCTGGACGCCGCCGCATACGTGTACGCGGTCGCGGTCTGGGACGGCGACCACGTGTCCACGAAGGCGCTGGAGGACGCCCTCGGGACCTATCTGCCTCGCGCCCTCGCCATCGTGATCCACGAGTACGAGGCCTGCGCGTGCGACGGCACCGTGCCCGTACGCACGCTCACCGAGTGCCGGAACATGGCCCTCGCTAGCCTGCCCGCGAGCCGCTGACCCCGGACACCATGGCGCCCCGCTCCCCATAGAGAGGAGCGGGGCGCTTCCGCCCGCCCCGGTCGGCCCGCGACGGCGCCGGGGCGGAGGTCTCAGGCGGGCATCTCCTCTTCGTACCGGACGCGCCCGTCACTGCCCTTGGGGTGCTGGTCCAGCGGGAGCAGGCCGAGCACGAAGCGGCACACCGGGCAGAGGTAGACGACGCGTCCGGCCGTGGACGCCACGTGCTCCAGGGCGACCGCGATCGGCTCGGCAGTCGGTTCGTCGCACTCGCGGCAGACCTTGGTCATGATGTCGCCCCCGGGGAGCGACGGCGGCCGTGGCCGCAGCCATGGGCGCAGTGGTAGACGAAGAGCGGCGGCTCACCGGGGGCGCGCTTCCCCTGGCGGTACACGGGGACGTTGTCGCCGGGGCACAGGCTGCACTCACCCAGCTGACATTCAGGAGACAGATCTTCGGTGCGTGGCTTAGTCTTCACGGCGTGCGCCCCGGGGTCGCGTGGCTCACCTCGTACACGCTGGCGCGAAGGATCTCGTCATCCTTAGCCTCGCGGATGTCCTCGGGACGGCCGTCCCACTCACGACCCCCACCCGGAGGACGGAGCTGGACGTACGGCCCTTCGTGCCCCATCACGCGGCCCAAGCGCTGGCGTCGCATGTCGATGACCAGGGCGCCCACGGGGCGCTTCTCAGTGGCTTCGAGCGCCGTTCCCTCAGCGGCTTCCGCGTGGCTATCGTCGGTCATGTTGCAGCTCCTTGCAGCTGTGGCCACGCCCCCGGGCGTTCGCGCGTCGCGGGGGTCTGATCACTTCATGCTGCTACTGCGCAAAGACGGTGAGTTTCACGGTCTGTGAAACATCGTCAGGTCATGCCGAGCCACGAGGCGAACCCCGATAGCGACTCCTTGCTGTACCGCTCAAGATGGATCAACGTCTGTGCGATCTCGCGTACTTGGGGGTGGTTTCGGGCCTGTTCCGGCGATGCCCGCCGGGCCGCTTGGAGCGCGGCGAACGCCTTCTCCCGGTTCCCGTAGTCCAGCCACCCTTTGGCCGCGTCGATGTACCAGCGGCCTGCCCGCACCGGCGCCACCGTGGCGGGCAGCCGTGTGCGCCGCGTCCTGCGTACGACCTCCGGACCGTCGCGCATCTCCACGGCCACCCCGAGTCGATGCATCGCGACGTTGGTCGGCCCGAACTCCAGCCCGTAGTGATTCGCATCGCGACCGAGGCGCCGGGCAGCCTCTGTCGCGGCATCCAGGTGTGCGTGCGCGGTCGGAGCGTTCCCCGCCCGCGCGGCGAACATGGCGGAACGCAGGTGCACGGCACCGTGCACGCTGAGAGTGGGCGCGTCCATGACGGCGATGTCCTCGCCCAGGTCATGGCGCACGCGGTCGAGCAGCCGTATCCCGCGGTCGTACGCGGCGGCCTGAAGGAACAGTGTCGAGCGCTGCCACTGCGTACGGCCGATACGAAGAGGGTCGGCAGACTCCTGCGCCGCCCAATTCACCCGGTCCATCGCCTGAGAGCGGAGATCGAACAGCCCGACGGCGTAGGCGATGGCGGTCACACCGGAATACGCCTCCCCGAGCAGCCCGAACAGCTGCTCCCGCTCCACCCCGTCGGCCGCGTGACAGGCGGTCGACAACTCATCGAGCAGGGGCGGCAGCATGCAACCGAGCTTCGCGTACCGAGCCTTGCGACCGAGCGCAGAGGCTGCCGCTACGTCCGCGGCCAGGTCATCGAAGGACCGGACGGGCAGGTCATCGTCAGGCAGATCCCAGCTCAGCATGGACGTCTGGATATCGGGGATGGTCGCGTACACCCGCCCCCTGCGAGGATCCTCGTACGGCTGCCCTGTGAGCTGCTCCAGCCGGACCCCCAAGGCACGGGCGGCGCCCGCGGTGAGCGAGGGCGTGGCTGGCTTGTGCCCCCGCTCAACCTGAGCGATGAGCGATTTCGAGCACGGGATGCGTTGGGCGAGCTGCAACTGCGTCAGACCACGCGCCTTGCGCGCCTCCGCGATGCGGAGTCCGATGCGCTCACCCACGTTGTCACTGGCGTAGGGCATCCTTGGAACCCTTCTGACTTCGACACTCAGAAGGTACCCCCGTAGGTCTTGGGAGAACGGCGTTTGGCCCCTGTCTCCCACGATGGGGGCCAGCGTTACCCAAGGAGGACCACCGATCGGCGTTTGCGCAACGTAACTTGATCTGCCCGCCGGCCCGCCGCGACCCCTTCGCGCGCGGTTTGCACCAGAGAAGAATCTGATCGAATAGCCTTCCAGGGCGCCGATCAAGCCCCTGACCTGCAGCTTTGCCGCGTTTACGCAAGTCTCAGCGGAGGGTTATCTCCTCGTCAGGGGCGGTGGGGTCAATGATCAACTTCTCTTGCGATCCCACCCCGCCCCCCTACGCGGTAACGATCAGCGCTCTGACCTGCGACAACGGATCGGATCTACACCCCGATCTGTTTGCTCTGCAAATCCCCCAGTGATCACCGCACAAGTCAGAGCGTCATTGCTCAAGCAAAGACGATCGTGTGCGCGTGAGGCTGATCAACGACCCGTCACCACCGCCGCGACGCGACGACCTTGACGGGCGACGGCCCTGAACCCTTGATCAAGTTGCACCGGCGGTGCGACGGCCGCAGGTACGCGATGTCATCGGGGTCGTCGCCGCGCGCGATCAGGACGACGCGCGGCGGTTCGTGGTCTGCCTGCCATGACCACCGGTCAGGGTGACGGAGTGTCAGATCGATGTCGCGACCGCAGATGTGACAGATCGGCACTGACTCGCGCTTCAGCTGTGCGACGGCCAGGCGCCAGCGATGGGACTTGCGACCTCGGTACTCGGAGTTGTCCATCGTGGTCTCCTCGGCCGTGTCGTACGAGGGGGCGCCGGGGGGCCCCCCCGGGGCGGGCGGACCACCCGGGGGTCACGGCGGCGGTGTGGGGGGGGGGCGCCCCCCCCCCCGGCGCTGTCTCCCCCCGCGGGGGGGGGCCCCCGGGTCCGGCGCCGTGGAGCGCGACGCCGGGGCTATGGGTTACGCGGTGTTGATCACCCTGAACGCCGCCGGACGCGTCAAAGCGAATCCGAACCTGCCTTCGCAGCGCGCCTGAATCTGGTTCTTCGTGAACAGAGTTCCGGACCGGTCAAAGTCCAACACCATATCCTGGCGGACGAAAAGCCGGGACATCCTCCAGTCCGCCAGAATTGCCTTACCCGTCGGAACGGAGGTGCTCACCACCACAGGGAGCCCCTTGAAGATATTCTGGAAGGCCCCTCCATCAATTACGTACTCCCCGTCTGCCGTCGTAAGCAAGTCAAGGGATTCTGCATCGGCAGGATTGATCGCCCAAGCGGTGGGGCTTTCCTTGGCCACCTGAGAAGCGGTGAATGCCTTTCGCAGTGTGGTCGCAATGGAAGTAGCGTAAGCAGTCGTGCCGACACCACTCGTGTTCAGGATGCCGACCACGTTTTCCTGAGAAACGGCACCAGAAACAATGTCCGCCTCAAGGGCGTCGATCACCCCGCGGGACATTTCCATTTCGAGAAAGTCGGCGATATCCCCGTGGTCCTGAAGAATGCGCTCCGGAATAGCCTCTGAAAGATGGGCATAAACCCGCGCGCGATCTGAAATGGACGTCAGAGTGTAAACACTGGTCGGCTTTGTAGCGCTGTCGGCAACGGCGGCGGCATTGTCCGTGCGAGTGGTCTGCTTCAAATATTCAAATTCGTTGCCCGCAATAGGCTGCCGGTCGATCAGGAGGTCAAGAAGCCTAGCCGGATTGGCGGGCATAGGAAATGTGCCGACGCGCACCAAATTGGGCGCATCGAAACTACCGGCGGCAACGGCCTTAAGGCCTCGCTCCTTAGCCGCCTTTACCAGCTGGCCAGCTGCGGCATTCGCCCACTGACGGGCACCCTCGCGGACAGTGGAGGCCCCTTTCACAGGGGCGCCCCCCTTGTCGCCGCGGGCGCCGTCGCCGTGCTCGATGTCCACGCCCTCAGTACCTCCGCCGAATGCGCGGGCCTTGGCTATCTGCTCGTCCAGCTTGGCCAGCGCGACGGTCAGATTCCCGCCCCGGACCTTGTGGCCCGTCGTAATATCGCCGGGCGCCATGTCGGTAATCGTCTTCAGTTCCTTGACGATCCGGTCCCGCTTGGCGGTCAACTCGTGTATCAGGTCAAGGGATTCGAGAATATCCATTACTCACCTCGGGATAGCGTCTGGAACATTTGTTACAGACGAAGCCGGTGATCTTGACGTTGTCCATGTGGACAGACTCAAGATCACGGAATTGCCGATATACGGCCGTGAATCCGAGGTGTCACCAGCCCGGCGAGAGGGGCGGCCCGACGTGGCCTGGGCCAGGTGGGGTATGCGTCCGTGCCTCTCGAAGTGGTTCAAGAGTACCCGGCTGACACACCATCAGTCGATGTTGTTCAGGGCGTCCGCCCTCGCGGCGGCGGCGCTGAGCGCGGGCCAGATCGGATCATGCTGGGCACGGAAGTGCTCGGCCAGCATCCGCCAGGAATCGGACGGATGGCGGACCGTCCAGCGGCTCGACTGTGCCGCAGCGTCGGCAGCCTCCACGAGGGCGGCCGTGATCTCGCCGAAGCGGTGACGCTCCTCGGGACTGAGCACGCTCAGCGCGAGCCCAAACGGATCACCGTGGGTCTGGTCGTCGGTCATGGTCTGCTCCTCCGGTGTCTCGTACGAGTACGAAGTTCAGGGATCTTCAATGAGCGGCGTTCTGGGCCGCATTGGTGGTGTCGGCGGCGGCCACAGTGCCGGGTAGCGGTGAGCGGGCCGTACGCGGGCGGGGACGGGTCTCTACAGGCCGCCCAGCAAGGCGCCGTAGCTATGCGACCCGTCCAGCGCCTTCAGCTGCGTCGCATCGCCGTGATCTTTGAGCCAATTGGTTCCAAGTCCTTGATCCATTGCGTCGGGTACACGGCTCCCCTTGCTCTAAGGCAAGGGGGAACCGTGCACCTGGGCGCCGTGTAGGCCGTGCACTAAGCCGTGCACCTCCTGACCTGGTCGTTCCTGGGAAGCGTGCACGCCGTGTGCGCACCGTGGGGGTACACGCCGAAACAGGCGCGTGCACCCCTCCGTGCACCTCGCTGGACGGTGCTCACGACGGCCCGTGCCCGTTCACGTAGTAGGTCGCGGCGGCGCCCTTGACCTCCGGGTCGCGCCGCAGCAACTCGTGCGTGCGGCACAGGGCGTCCAGCTTTCGGCGTGCCTTCTCCTTCTGCGCACTGGTCGGCTTCTTGGCCTCGAAGAGCGCTTCCGCCGCCGTGAGCGCGGTCATCCCGTACCCGCCCGCTGCCCGTACGAGGCCGACCAGATCGAGCTGGTCGTGCACGCTGGTCGTCCCCGCCGTGTGGTCGTGCGTCACCTGGAACGGGCCGATCTCGTTCATGGGCTGTTTCAGGTGCCGGAAGCTCACCACGGGGTCCCCGGCATCGCCCCACAGAAGGATCACGGAGCCTGCGCCGGACGTGATCCAGGTCGAGCCGTACACGTCGGCGAGCGTGTTCGGCGTCGTCCCGTTCGCGCCGCGCTTCACCTGGTGGTGCTGCTCGATGACCTGGACGCCGGACACGATGGCCATCTGCCGCGCCCTGTTGTACCCGGCGCCGACTTCATCGCCGGACAGTCCAAGGGCGACATCCTTGAGCGAGTCGACGATGACCGTGTCGGCCCCGTGCGCGCGGCACATTTCGGTAAGCGTCTCGGGGCGCTTCGCGAAGTCGTGAGGGGGTGGCCCTTTCCATACCCTCAATCGCTCGTCCAGGACCGTGCGGTCATTCTCGGAGAAGAGCCGCTGCATTGCGCGGCTTGCCTGCGCCGGCCGGTCACACGCCAGGTAGAGAACGCGCCCGCCCCCTTGCTGGACGGGATATCCGAGAACCGTGCTCCCGAGACCGAGCCGACCCCGCACAATCTGTGCGGCAAGCGTCGTCTTGCCGACTCCGGAGGGGCCGCAGAGCATGAGCGCTTCGCCCTCGGCCCACAGCACGTCTCCCCCGACTCCCCATACAGCGGGAGGCGTGGCAGCGGCGTCCAGGATGAAGCCGCCGCCGGGCACAGCGAATGACGCACTCTGTGCCGTCGCCTCGGCCCAACGGCGGTCTGCCTCGGCCAAGTCCTGGCGGCGTTCCAACTCCCTCCGTATGGCGGCTTCACGAGACGTCGTCTTACGGAACTCGACATCGTCCGCGATCGCCTGCCATTCGGCTTTCTGGTGATCGGGGACGAATGCGAGAACGGTGTTCTGCTCCTCAACGCTGGTCGCGGTGAGGAAGGTAAAGGCAGCGCCCTCCAAGGCGGCCTTGGTGAGACTGTAGACAGAGGCCGTCATTCCGCACCTCCGACCCGCACGGCCAACATGGAAACCCCGGCACGGGCGGCAGCACGAAATGCGTCCGGGCCGTCCGGCAGCACGCCGTTAAGCACGGGGCATTCCGCATCATGCACGACGTTGATGTGGTCAACTCCGAGGTCATCACGGCGAATTCCGCGGACCTCGGATATGCAGCTTCCGCAGCGATACGCCTTCGCGAGCTTCACGGCGGCTTTCGCGGGCCGCTGGCGGCGGTGCTTGCCGGACGGCTTGCGGCGGCTCACTGGGCGCCGCCGTCGATGGCATCGGCGATCTCGCTGAGCGCTTTGGCGGCGGCCCGCAGTGCCCGAGCGTGATGACGTTCCCGGAGCGTGGCGGCATGGGAGCCGAACTGGTCGCGGTACAGGTGCCGTTCACAGGCCTCGGCCAGCGCATTGCCGACCTCGACGAAGGTCTGAATGCCGCGCCGGATGATGTCTTCGAGCCGCTCGAAGTCGCCGCGCTCAGCGGAATTCAGCGGAGCATCGTCGGGTACCGTGGCATACGGAACACCGTCGCCCGGAACGTTCCTCTTCGCAGCCTCCGAGTTGGTCGGCTCGGAGGCTGCGCCATGATCGCTACGCGGCATCAGCGGCACCACCCTCAGGGCGCAGCAGCGCACGGAGCCGGGCTATCTGACCAGACGTCAGCGGCGGCCAGCCGCTCACGACGCGATCGATGTACTCGGCCGTCGTAAGGGCCTTGAGTTCGCGGTCCAGTTCGACGGTGTCCGCGTCAGGGTGATGGCGTCGCGTCGCAGCTATCTTGGCGCGCAGGTGCGCGACTTCGGGATTCACGTGAATCACTCCCGGGGCATACGAAGTACGCGCCCCGGTGAGAGCGCCTGTCGCGAGTGCGGTTAACGGCCGCCCGCGTCCGGCCTGCTAGCAACTGTAGCAATACGTCAGGGAATCCGAGAGATGTCCAAGATCGTGATTCCCGCCTCGGCGATTCTGATCATCTTCTCCTCGCGGAGCTGTGCGTCACGGCCGCATTTCGTGCAGACGAATCGGTACGTGTAACCGCCGTCAGGCCGCTGAACGTTGTGCTGTGCCGCATCCGGGATGCCGAATTGATCCACGCCCGGCTCGCAATAGTTGATCAGACG
The DNA here is from genome assembly GCF_042740015.1 of Streptomyces sp. NPDC059037. Taxonomy (NCBI): domain Bacteria; kingdom Bacillati; phylum Actinomycetota; class Actinomycetes; order Kitasatosporales; family Streptomycetaceae; genus Streptomyces; species Streptomyces sp. NPDC059037. The sequence goes on along the minus strand of NZ_JBHYIG010000089.1, from coordinate 8,289 downwards.
CCGGGCATGCTGCCTTCGGTCGGTGCACACGACCTTGACGATCACTCCGCTACCCCGTGTCCCAGGATCTTCGGCTCGACCTTGACGGAGCGCGGATCGAACGCCCGTCGCCCCGGTCCCGCCGGATAGATCGTGATCGTCATCAGCATGTCGACGACGGCGCGTTTCCGGTCCAGCGGCAATGCGTCCCACGCCGCAACGGCGTCATCCGAGCCCACGAGGTCACCCAGCACCGCCGCGCGAGCCGGGTGGGTCATCTTCTCCTCGACGTCCGCTAGTCGCGCCTTGACGCGCCGTACTGCGGCCTTGAACTCCAGCGCATCGGAGTCGTCGTCATCCGCGAACGCGTCAGTCATGTTCTTCAGCCGCGCCCTCAATGTGCCCGCCTTGGCCATCAACTCGTCCATGTCAGGGCGCTCTTCGTCGACCAGCAGCTGACTCCCGTACTGCTCGATGATCCGCAGAACGATCCCCAGCGGCTCACCCGGTTCGGTACTCGCGATCAGCTGGTCCATCGGCTCTGCGTTCCGCGCAAGGTGCTTCACGGGTCCCCTGCACTTGTAGAGGCGATCCGGCCCTGTCTTCGCACTGCTCTTCGGCCCGCGTTGGGCGCTCGTCACCGTGGTGCCGTCGTCGCAGACCCCGCACCTTGCGATGCCGGACAGCAGCCACTTGCGCGCGGGCCCCGGCGACGTCTTCCGCGAGTCGTCGGTGAGAATCGCGACGGCCTGCCGCCACACGTCCTCGCTGATGATCGCGGGCCAGGTACCCGGGTACGTCGTGCCGTGGTAGTCACGCAGCGCCGCATACCGCTCATTCAGGAGTAGGAAGCGCACGGCGTTGTGCGTCCAGGGCCTACCGTTACGGTTCAGGATGCCCCGCTTGTTCATCTCACTCGCGATGCCCGACAGCGTGGCGCCCGCCGCGAGCGCCTCATGCATCTTGCGGACCTCCGCAGCCTCAGCGTCGATGACCTCAGCGCCGTCCGCTGTATACCCAAAACACCGTGGCCCGGTCGGCACCGCGCCTCGCTCGACGCGCTGCCGCATCTCGCGCTGCTCGCGCTCCGACATCTGCTCGACCTCGAACGTGTCGACCTCCCCCAACAGTCCAGCCAGGAGGCGCCCCGAAGCTGTGGTGAGATCCAACTCCGGTCCCTTGACGCAGAGTACGGACACACCATGTTTGCGCAGGGTCTCGATGCCTTCGGCACGTTCCCGACGGTTCCGCCACAAACGACCAAGCATGTAGACGATGATGACGTCCACCTCGTCGCGCCTTACGGCAGCCATGAGCCGCTCGTAATCCGGGCGGTGCTTGCCGTGCGTCGCGGACTTGTCGTTGTCGCGGAAGCGGCGGCTGTCGATGGGGATCTCTCGGCGCGCGGCCAGTTCGGACGTGTCCTCGCCCTGGCGGATAACGCCGTCCTCGTCGCCCTCGTCAGCCTTGCTGATCCGCTCGTACGTCGCACCCTTGCAAAATAGGGTCATAGCGAGAAGTGTAGTTGTATCTACTGCTTCGCGCGCAAGACGCACAGTTACCTCGACCTGGACACCGGGCTCGGCTTCGACAGCCAGATCGTCGTCAAGGTGAACGCCCCCGATCTGCTGCGCCGCCAGCTCGCCTCGCGGCACTGGCAGGGGCAGCACATCGCGATGGGCACCAACGTGGACTGCTATCAGCGCGCGGAGGGGCGGTACGGGCTCATGCCCGGGATCATCGCGGCGCTGCGGGATCACGCGAATCCCTTCTCCATCCTCACCAAGGGCACGCTGATCCTGCGGGATCTGGAGCTGCTGCGGCAGGCCGCCGCCGTCACCGACGTCGGGATCTCCGTCTCCGTCGGCTTCGTCGAGCACGAGCTGTGGCGCACCGTCGAGCCGGGCACGCCCGCCCCGGAGCGGCGGCTCGACGTCGTACGGACGCTGACCGAGCACGGCATCGGATGCGGGGTGCTGATGGCGCCGGTCATTCCGTTCCTCGGGGACCGGCCCGAGCAGCTGCGGGCGACCGTGCGGGCCATCGCCGCCTCCGGGGCGAACTCCGTGACGCCGCTCGTGCTGCATCTGCGGCCCGGAGCGCGCGAGTGGTTCATGGAGTGGGTCGCCAAGCACCATCCGTATCTCGTGCGCCGCTACGAACGGCTGTACGCGGAGGGCGCCTACGCCCCCAAGTGGTACCACCGCCGCATCACGCGGCAAGTGCACGAACTGGCCGAGGAGTTCGGCATCGGCCCGGCGCGCGCGGGCGCCGCCCGCCGTATCCGCGTGCCCGAGGAGCCCGAGCCTGCGCCCGCGCCCGGCGGTACCCAGCTCACGCTCCTGTGACCGCACCGCACTGAGCGGCGCCCCTTTCAGGTCATTCATCGACAGAACCACCCCCTTCCGGGCGGGCTTTCCGGGACGATGCCGCGGGGGCCGTGGCACCCACGGTCCCGAACCCCCCGCCCCGGGAGGCCCGATGAAGAAACGCGCCGTCGCCCTGTGCGGCGTCGCCGCGGTGGTGGCCTCGATGGTCACGGCCGCGGTGCCCGCAGCGAGTGCCGACAGCACAAGCACCCCGCGTACGTCCACCCTCACCTGGAAGAAGTGCGCGACCAAGGACTACCCCACGCTTCAGTGCGCCTCGCTGAAGGCGCCCCTGGACCACGACCGGCCGCACGGCCGGCAGATCACCCTCGCGCTGTCCCGCGTCCCGCACACCGCGAAGAAGTCCCAGGGCCCGCTCCTGGTCAACCCCGGCGGCCCCGGCGGCAGCGGTCTTTCGCTCGCCGGGTTCGTCGCGAAGTCGCTGCCGGCCAAGGTGGCGGCGCAGTACGACGTCATCGGCTTCGACCCGCGCGGCGTCGGCAAGAGCACACCGGCACTGAACTGCCGCCCCGGCCACTTCTCCCCGGTGCGCCCCGACACCGTGCCCGCCACACCCGCGATCGAGACGGCGAACCTCAAGCGGACGCAGTCCTTCGCGAAGGCGTGCGCCGAGAAGTACGCGGACGTACTGCCGTTCATCGACACGGTGAGCGCGGTCAGGGACATGGACGCGATCCGCGGCGCCCTCGGCGCCAAGAAGATCAACTACTTCGGCTACTCGTACGGCACCTACCTGGGCGCCGTCTACGGAAAGCTCTATCCGGACCGCGTACGCCGCATGGCCCTCGACTCGATGGTCGACCCGACGGGCGTCTGGTACGACGACAACCTCCAGCAGGACTACGCCTTCGACGCACGCCACAAGGCGTTCGCCGCCTGGGTCGCCCGGCACGACAAGACGTACAAGCTCGGCAAGGACCCGGCGAAGGTCGAGGCCAAGTGGTACGCGATGCGCAAGGCCGTCGCCAAGAAGCCCGCGGGCAAGAAGGTCGGCGCCGGTGAGCTGGAGGACACCTACCTCCCCGGCGGCTACTTCAACGGCTACTGGCCGTTCCTGGCCGAGGCGTTCGCCGCGTATGTGAACGACAAGGACGCGGATCCGCTCGTGGAGGCGTACGAGAACTTCGGCGCCGTCGACGCGGCGGGCGACAACGGCTACAGCGTCTACGCCTCCGTGCAGTGCCGTGACGCGTCCTGGCCGCGCGACTGGGGCACCTGGCGCGACGACAACTGGCGGGTCCACGAGAAGGCACCGTTCATGGCGTGGAACAACGCCTGGTACAACGCCCCGTGCGCCTTCTGGCCGACGGAGTCGCTCCGGCCGACGGACGTGTCCAATGCACAGCTCCCGCCGACGCTCCTCTTCCAGGCGACGGACGACGCGGCCACACCGTACGAGGGCGGCATCACGATGCACCGCAAGCTGCACGGATCGAGCCTGGTCGTCGAGCAGGGCGGCGGCAACCACGGCATCACCCTGTCCGGCAGCAGCTGCCTGGACCAACACCTGGCGACATATCTGGAGAACGGGAAGGTGCCGCGCAGCGGCGGCGAGATCGACGCGGTGTGCAAGGCGCTGCCCGACCCCAAGCCGCTGAGCACGAAGGCCGGTTCGGAGCGCGGGGCCACGCTGCACGGCCTGCTCGGCTTCCGCGGCTGAGCCGGGTCGAACCCCGGGTGTCCGGACAACACCCAGGCCCGTCGGGGGCGTTGAGGGCTCCATGGTCCAAGATGGACCCATGAGCCGACTGACCCACATCAGCGCCCCCGACGGCGTCTCCCCGGCCACCCAGTACACGCACGTGGTCATGGGCACGGGCCGGTTCGTGGCGATCTCCGGCCAACTCCCCCTGGACAAGGAGGGAAACCTGGTCGGTGAGGGCGATCCCGCCGCACAGGCGCGGCAGGTCTTCGACAATCTGTGGCACTGCCTCGTGGCCGCAGGCGGCAGCTTCAGGGACGTCGTGAAACTGACGTACTTCGTCACGGACATGGCGTACATGCCCGCGATCCGCACCGCCCGTGACACCTATCTGGACCCGGCCCGCCTCCCCGCCGCCTCGGCGGTCCAGGTCTCCGCGCTTGTCTCGCCGCAGTGCCTGATGGAGATCGAGGCGTACGCGGTGCTGTAGGGCACCGCCGCGTCACTCGTCCGGCAGCCGGGCGAGCGCCGCGGACGCCGCCGCCGCGAGCCGCGGATGGCCGCTCGCCCTCGTCAGGACGTCCCTGGCCCGCGGGTCGCCGAGCGCACCGAGGCCCTCCACGCACGCGAGCGCGATCTTCCCGTACGGGTCGTGCGGGACGAGCCTGCGCTGCAGCGTGGTGATCAGGGCGGGCACCGACTCGGGGGCGTGCAGCTCGGTGAGCAGGCGCACCGGATGCAGGGCGTAGGCGATGCGCAGTTCATTGGTGGCGAGGGCGGCCGCCGCGCGCGCCGTGCGCGGGTCGCCGAGCCGCCCCAGGGCGTACGCGGCGGCCGCGCACCGCGAGGGGTCCCGGTGGTTGAGCAGCAGCACCAGCGACTCGAAGGCCCGGCGGTCCCCGGCTGCGCCGAGCCGGACCGCCGCCAGTTCCCGCGCCCACAGCGGCTGCCCCGCCGCCGCGAGCACGTCCGCAAGTTCCTCGAGATCAGCGGTCGCAACCAGCCTCTCGTAGGCCTTCGAGACCCCCGCCTCGCGGCGTAAGCGTTCCGTCACCGTCCGCAACTCCACGTCCATGACGGGGAGCCTATCCGCGATGTAGATCACAAACACCGGGGACTGGCGCGCTCGTTACTCGCCGGTTAGCCTCATGTGAGCGGGGCACACTCCTCGTAAGCAGTTCTTTTCCTTGTGGCGGCCTGGTGACGCAGCCGCCATAAGTGCAAGTCGGTTCGGTACTTCAAGTACCTCAGTACGACGTGGCTCCGGGACAGGGCCGGTCGACTCCTCACGGGCGTGCGCGCTTTCGCCGCCCGGTCACGACACGCAGCACCTCCCTCCGTACGCCGCGCATTCCCCGAAGCGCCCGCGTGCGCCCCTCAGTCGTCACTCACCTTCCTGGAGTCCACACATGGACACTCCCTTGAACACCGTCGCCGTGATCGGTCTCGGCACCATGGGCACCGGCATCGCCGAGGTCCTGGCCCGCGCGGGCCGCGAGGTCATCGGCATCGACATCAGCGAGGCCGCGGCCGTGCAGGCCGTGTCCGCCATCGAGGCGTCGACCGAGCGGGCCGTGCGCCGCGAGCACCTCACCGAGGAGGAGCGGCAGGGCGCCCTCGCCCGCCTGCGCACCTTCACCGACCTGAGCGCCGCGGCCGACGCCGACCTGGTGATCGAGGTCGCCCCGGAGTCGTACGAGATCAAGCAGCAGATCGTCCGCGAACTCGACGGCGTCGTGCGCCCCGAGACGATCATCGCGACCGGCACCAACGCGCTGTCCGTGACCCGCCTCGCCGCCGAATCGGCGCGCCCCGAGCGGGTGTTGGGCCTGCACTTCTTCAACCCGGCACCGGCGATGAAGCTGGTCGAGGTCGTCTCGTCGGTGCTGACCGCGCCCGCCGCCGTCGCCGCCGTCACCGAGCTCGCGTACGCCCTTGGCAAGGAGCCCGTGGCGGTCGGCGACCGGCCCGGCTTCGTCGCCGACGGTCTGCTCTTCGGCTACCTCAACCAGGCCGCCGCGATGTACGAGGCGAAGTACGCGTCCCGCGAGGACATCGACGCCGCGATGAAGCTGGGCTGCGGCCTGCCGATGGGGCCGCTCGCCCTGCTCGACCTGATCGGCGTCGACACGGCCCGCACGGTCCTCGACGCGATGTACACGGAGTCGCAGGACCGCCTTCACGCCCCCGCGCCGATCCTCAAGCAACTCAGCGAGGCGGGCCTGACCGGCCGCAAGTCGGGGCGCGGCTTCTACTCATACGACAAGGCAGCAGCGCCGGGCAGCTCGGTCGTGGTGCGTGACGCGCTGACCCCGCTGGAGAGCGGTCAGCAGATCGGCGGCCGGGAGATCCGGTCGGTCGGCGTCGCGGGGTCGGGGACCATGGCGTCGGGCATCGCCGAGGTGTTCGCCAAGGCCGGCTACGACGTGGTGCTCGCCGCGCGCAGCGAGGAGAAGGCGGAGAAGGCCAAGGCCCGTATCGCCAAGTCGCTTTCGCGCTCTGTCGAGAAGGGGCGGATGACGGCGGAGACGGCGGCCAAGACCCTGGACCGGATCGCTCCGGCCGGTTCGTACGAGGCGTTCGCCGATGTCGACCTGGCCCTCGAGGCGGTCGCCGAGGACCTGGAGATCAAGCAGCAGCTGTTCGCGGCGCTCGACAAGGTCTGCAAGCCGGGCGCGATCCTGGCGACCACCACCTCGTCCCTGCCGGTCGTGGCCTGTGCCCGCGCCACCTCGCGGCCCGGCGACGTGATCGGCATGCACTTCTTCAACCCGGCGCCGGCGATGAAGCTGGTCGAGGTCGTCCGCACGGTCCTGACGACCGACGACGTGCACGCGACGGTCCGCGAGGTCTGCGCGACGATCAAGAAGCACCCGGTGGACTGCGGCGACCGCGCGGGCTTCATCGTGAACGCGCTCCTGTTCCCCTACCTCAACAACGCGATCAAGATGGTCGAGGAGCACTACGCCTCGCTCGACGACATCGACGCCGCGATGAAGCTCGGCGGCGGCTACCCCATGGGCCCCTTCGAGCTCCTGGACGTCGTCGGCCTCGATGTCTCGCTGGCCATCGAGAAGGTCCTGCACCGCGAGTTCCGCGACCCGGGTCTGGCCCCCGCTCCCCTGCTCGAACACCTGGTGGCCGCGGGCTGCCTCGGCCGCAAGACCGGCCGCGGCTTCCGCGAATATGCCCGGCGGTAAGCCGCGCACGGACGGGAGCGCGCCCGGCGAAAGACCGCGCACGGACTGGGGCGGGCTGCTCGATCCGTCGGGCGGCCCCGTCCCGCAGGAGCACTCGACTGCGCATATGCAGTACGTTCGGGTCATGCCCAAGGCCGCCAAGTCCACACGTACGTCCGCTACGCCCGACGCTCCGGAGAGCGCGGCCGGCAGCCGCGCCGCCGCTCAACGGCTCAAGATGCGCCGGGAACTGGCGGCCGCGGCGATGGAACTCTTCGCGTCCAAGGGGTACGAGGCGACGACGGTCGACGAGATCGCGGCGCAGGCCGGAGTCGCCCGGCGGACCTTCTTCCGGCACTTCCGCTCCAAGGAAGAGGCGATCTTCCCGGACCACGACGACACGTTGATCCGGGCGGAGGCGGTGCTGAACGCGGCGCCGCCGCACGAGCACCCGCTGGACACGGTGTGCCGGGGCATCAAGGAAGTCATGAAGATGTACGCGGCCTCGCCCGCGGTGTCCGTGGAGCGCTACCGGCTGACCCGCGAGGTGCCCACCCTGCGCGAGCGGGAGATCGCCTCGGTGGCCCGCTACGAACGGCTCTTCACGCGCTATCTCCTGGGCCACTTCGACGAGCAGGCGCACCACGACGGCAACGACGATCCGCTGCTCGCGGAGGTCGCGGCGTCGGCGGTGGTGACCGCGCACAACCACGTCCTTCGGCGGTGGCTGCGTGCGGGCGGCCAGGGGGACGTGGAGACGCAGCTGGACCACGCCTTCGCGATCGTCCGCAGGACGTTCGGCTCGGGCATCGGGGCGGGGCGTGACACCACCACCGCTCCGGCGGCGTCGGTGAGCACCGGGGGCGATGTCCTGGTCACTGTGGCCCGGACGGACGCACCGCTGGACGAGATCATGCGGACGATCGAGAAAGCACTGCGGGAGCGGGCCTCGTAGGTCCGGGTTTCACCCTGATTGTCCTTGGCTTTTGAGGGGGGGGGTCCCCCCGGGTGTGGCCCCCCCCCCCATCCCCGCCGGCCGCGGTGCCGCACAGGTGGGTGCGGTTTTCAAACAAAAAAGGGCCCCCGGTGTGGTGTCGAT
>NZ_JBHYIG010000088.1:0-31144 GCF_042740015.1 Streptomyces sp. NPDC059037 | reverse complement strand
CGACCACCGAGTCCACCGTCCCGTCGCCGCACCACCGCACCGCGGCCTCCAGGTTCACCCCGCCCGCCGTCCAGGCCCCGGAGCGCAGGGTCCGCGCGAGAACGTCCAGATGGGCGGGCGGCGCGGTCAGCATGCCCACGGTGAGTCCGGGGGCGAGCCGCTTGGAGAGGCTGTCGACGAGGACGGTGCGGTCCGGTGCATACGCGGCGAGCGGCGCGGGCGCGTCCTCGGCGAGGAAGGCCCACGTGGTGTCCTCGACCGCGTACAGATCCGACTCCCCCAACACACCCGCCAGTTCGGCCCGCCGCTCCGGACCGGCGGTCAGGGACAGCGGATTGTGCAGCGTCGGCTGTACGTACACCGCGCTGAGCGGCGAAGCGCTGCGGTGGACGGCGGCCAGCGCGTCCGGCCGCATCCCCTCCTCGTCCACGGCGACCGGCACCAGACGCACCCCGAGCCGCTCGGCAATGGCCTTGACCAGCGGATACGTCAGCTCCTCGACACCGAGACGGCCTCCAGGGCGTACGAGGGACGAGATCGCGGCGGCGATGGCCTGCCGCCCGTTGCCGGCGAAGAGGACATGGGCGGGGTCGGGCCGCCAGCCCGCCCGTGCCAGCACATCGGCGGCGGCCGCCCGCGCCTGGGGAGTGCCGTCGGCGGCGGCCGGGCGGCTCGCCTCAAGGAGGACGTCCGGCCGCAGCAGCGGGGCGATGCCGCGGGCCATCAGCTCGGACTGCCCTTGTGCGACGGGGTAGTTGAGCTCCAGGTTCACCGGAGGCGCGTCCGCCCCTCGCGGCCGCTCGGCGAGCGAGGCGGACCCGCCGGGGTGCGGGGGCGCGGCCCTGACGAAGGTGCCACGCCCGACCTCGCCCACCGCGAGCCCCCGCCGCACGAGCTCGCCGTACACGCGGATGGCGGTGGAGTTGGCGATCCGCCGCTGCCGAGCGAAGGCCCGCTGCGTGGGCAACTGATCCCCCGGCCGCAACAAGCCACGCTCGATCTCCCCGGCCACTTCATCGGCAACGAGCCGATAGTCACTGCGCGCCACAGCACGAACCCCCAAGAAATCCAGCAGCCGCCAACACCGAGATCCCCCCGCGTGATCCCCCGGCAATCGCGCACCCCGCGCACATTGCACCGAGAGCAAAGACCCTATTGCACCGCCGAGTTTTCCCCGCCTAGCCTCCCCCCATGGCAACCGCGCACCTCAACGGCATCACCATCGGCTACGACGACGAAGGCGCAGGCCCACCCCTGCTCCTCATCCACGGCCACCCCTTCGACCGCACGATGTGGACCCCCCAGCGCACCGCCTTCTCCGCGACCCACCGCGTCATCACCCCAGACCTCCGCGGCTACGGCGAAACGGACGTGGTCCCCGGCACCACCCCCTTCGCCACCTTCGCCGCCGACATCCTCGCCCTGCTCGACCACCTCGGCGTGGCCCGCTGCGCACTCGGCGGCCTCTCCATGGGCGGCCAGATCGCGATGGAGTGCCTCCGCCTGTTCCCCGAGCGGATCAGCGGCCTGCTCCTGGCCGACACCTTCCCTGCCGCCGAGACGGACGAGGGCAAGGCCTGGCGCAACGCCCTGGCCGACCGGCTCCTCGCCGAGGGCATGAAGCCGTACGCCGATGAAGTACTGGACAAGATGGCGGCCCCGTACAACCCGCGGGCCGCGGCCCACGTGCACCGCATGATGCTGGCCTCGCCACCGGAGGGCGCGGCGGCGGCCCTGCGGGGCAGGGCCGAACGCCCGGACTACCGGGCCCTGTTGACCGGCGTGACGGTCCCCGCCCTGGTCGTCGTCGGCCGTGACGACACGTACACACCGGTGTCCGACGCCGAGGCCATGCGCGACGCGATCCCCGGCGCGGAACTGTGCGTGGTGGAGTCGGCGGCCCACCTGCCGAACCTGGAGCAGCCGGAGGTGTTCAACGCGGCGGTGCGCACATGGCTCACCCGGATCAACACCTGACCCTGCCCCTCCGCCCCCACTCCCCCACCCGTACGGACTGCCCCACCTCGCGCCCGCCGCCCGTCGCCCCGAAGGTGGGCGGCATGAAGCGCACCCGTACCGCCACCGCGACCCGTGTCGCCGCCGCGGCCTGCACCGCCCTGCTCGCCCTCACGGTCACCGCCTGCTCGGAGGAAGACGTCGACAAGGCCAAGGACACCGTCGCATCGGCCACGGCCAAGGCGGGCGAGGCGGTCGCGTCCGCCACGGAGGCGGCGGCCTCCGAGCTGGAGAAGGTCAAGGACGGCGTCAACGCCAAGGGCGACGTGAAGGCCGCGGACACCACAAAACCCGACGGCGACCGGACCACCGCCGAGATCACCGCCACCAACAGCACGGACAAGAAGGCGGACTACACGATCTCCGTCGACTTCCGCGACAGCGACGGCAACCTCCTCGACACGGTCGTCCTGAACATCAACGGCGTGGGCCCCGGCGACTCCAAGTCCGGCACGGCCCGCAGCAACCGAAGCCTGTCCGGCACCCCGAAGGCGGAGATCCGCAGGGCGCTGCGCCACTGAACGGGTTCAGTCCGGCCCCGCCCAGTCGAAGGTGATGTGCTTGCTGGACTGCCCCTGGCGGCTCCAGCTGAAGCCGAAGGCGTCGGCACGGTCGGCCGTCGAGCGGCCCCAGGTCGCGACCTGGCCCGGACCGGTCTCCGATCCCGGCAGGTTGGTCGACTGCACGCGCGCGCCCTCGGGCGTCGTCGGTCCGGTGAGCGCCGTCGCACCGGCCTCGACCCGGCCCGGAACGGTGGCCCGCCATCCGCCCAGGTCGTCGTCGACCTGAATGTCGATGGGGGCGAAGTCCATGCCACGCATCTCGGCACCGAACATGCTGATCATTTCGGCGGGCCAGCTGCCCGCCTGACCACTGAAGATCATCTGCAAGGCCTCGCGCTGCGCGTCGTCGGCCCTCTCGTCGAAGAAGACGCCCGCGTACGCGTCGGAGTGTTCGGCCCACACATTGCCGACGAACGAGCCGAGCATCAGTACGTTGAGGCCGTCCAGCGGAACATCGCCGTAGTGCCCCTCGCGTACATGCCAGGCCAGGACTCCCTCGCAGTCTCCGTACGTGGGCGGCTCGGCGAACGAGCACGGGCACGGCACATTGCACTTGCAGGTGTCGAACCAGTCCCCGGACGCATGCCACGCCGGAACAGTCGAAGCTGCTGCCTCTGCCGACTCTGCTGCCTCTGCTGCCTCAGTCATATCCGCCGCCTCCTCGAGGCCGGGCCCGCACCTCCATTGTCCTCCCTCTGCCGCGCGACCCGCCGCTTTCTGTGCTGACCTGGAACTGTGTTCCATGACCGGGCAGCGCTCTCCGCGCCCCTGAGGCCGGGCAATCTCCTCCCGGCCCGGGAGATGACCATCGCCTGGTCCGTCATGGTGGTGCTCGCACTGCTCGCGTGGCTGCTCACAGCCGCCCAGGCCGGTGACATGGACATGGATATGGAGCCGGGGACCATGGGTCTCGGCCTGCCCCTGTTCCTGCTGCTGTGGGTGACCATGATGGTCGCGATGATGTTCCCGTCCGTGGCACCGGTGGCCATCACCTGGGTCCGGGCCATCGGCCGTCAGTCCTCCGGAGCCGCCCGCACGGCACGGATCGCCCAGTTCGTGGCCGGGTACCTGATCGCCTGGACGGCGTTCGGTCTCTGTGTGTACGGGATTCTCACCGTGACCGGCGACCTCGTCGACAGCCACCCCGAAGCCGGGCGCTGGATCGGCGCCGGCGCCTTCCTGCTAGCCGGACTCCACCAGTTCAGCCCGCTGAAGAACATGTGCCTGCGCCACTGCCGAAGCCCCATCGGCCAACTCGTGCGCTACGCCGGCTACCGCCCGCGCGCCCGTGACCTGCGCGTCGGCGCCCACCACGGGCTCTACTGCGTCGGCTGCTGCTGGGGACTCATGATCGTCCTCATTCCGCTCGGCACGATGAACATCGCGGCGATGGCGGGCGTGGCGGTCATCATCTTCATCGAGAAACTGTGGCGCCTCGGCCCGGTGTTCAGCACCGCGATCGGCGTGCTGTTCCTGGTCCTGGCCGCACTGGCCCCGTTCCAGAGCTGGCTGCTGCCGGGCCTCGAACATCACGGCCCGTCGATGGAGCCGATGACGATGACGCCCAGGGGGTGATCGACGCCCAGGGGGTGATCGACGCTCAGGGGCTGAGCGACCGCAGAATCCTCTCCGGCAGGACGCGCGCGGCCTCGTCGAGGTCGACATCGTCGATACCGGACAGCCACCGGCGCGCGGTCGCGACGACCGGCCCCAGGACCAGCGCCTCGATCAAGGGCACGGCCAGCGGGGCGACCTCGCCCGACTCGATGTGCTGCCGCATCCACGCGGCCATCGGCGAGAGCCTGGCCTCCTGGGCATCGCGGAGCTGCCTGGCCTGCGCCATCCCGAGCCGGTCGGCGTAGGAGGAGTGCAGGAGCCGGGACGCGTCCGGGTGCTCCTGGATGAACGTCAGGTAGACCCGCACGAGGGCGCGGATGCCGGTCCGGGCGGTCCGGGAACGCTCCACGGCCGCGGCGAGCTCACCGAGCAGCCGGCCGAGCCAGCGCTGCAGCAGGGCGATCATGAGGCCGTCGATGCTGCCGAAGTGGTGATAGAGGCTGCCGAGGCTGACACCGCTGGCCTTGGTGATGGCGCTGACGGTGACGCCCTGCTCGCCGGAGTCGGCGTACACCTGGAGCGCGGCGTCCAGGAGGCGGTCGGCGGTTTCCTCGCCGCGTTGTTGCTTGGGGCTCATGGTGCCACCCAGCGTAAGCCACAGATTTTCTAGAACCATTTTCTAGAAATCCACTCCACAAAAACTGCCCGCTGCCCCACACTGATCCGGTGTCCGAACCCATACCCCCCGCGCCCCGCCCGGCCGCCGCACCCGGCTCCACCGCCCGAGGCTGCCTGGCCGTGCTCGGCGTCGTCGGCGCGGTAGCCCTCGTCATCCTGCTTCTGAACCAGGGCGACGGCGATGACAGCACCGCCGCCCCCGACCCGACGACCAGCTACGGGACCTACGACCCGTCGACCAGCACGCCGACGTACTCCAACGATCCGTACGAGACCGACGATCCATACGACAGCGCGACCGACCCCGCAGCCACTGCCACGGACCCCATGGACCCCGTGGACCCCACGAGCCCCCCGAGCGAGTCCCCGACCCCGTACGACTCGGGCACCTGCCTCAACGGCACACTGCCCAACTCCGAGACCGCGCAGGAGGTCAGCGACATCGACGAGGTGTCCTGCTCCGCGTCCGACGCCCACTACCGGGTGATCGAGAGCATCCCCATGACGTCGGACCTGAGCGCCTGCAGCGACAACTCCCAGACGCAGTACGCCTTCTCGTCCCGCTACACCCTCAACGGGACGACGATCAACGAGTACGTGTACTGCCTGGTCGGCATCGGCTCATACGCCCGCTGAGAGGCCCGGGCAAAAGCAAAAGCCCCAGATCACGGCGAGTGAGTTCTGGGGCTTCCACAGAGCCGCCTTCGGGATTCGAACCCGAGACCTACGCATTACGAGTGCGTTGCTCTGGCCATCTGAGCTAAGGCGGCGCGCTGCCCGCACCTATGGTGCGATCAGCAACGTCGCCAAGTCTACACAGTTTCCGGGGGTGCTCCGTACACCCCCCGCGAGAGCCCCCTGAGCGCCCCCGGCACGGCTATGAGCAGCGCTTTCCGTCCTTCGGGGCGGTGCCGTCCAGGAGGTAGGCGTTGATCGTCGAGTCGATGCAGTCACTGCCCCGGCCGTACGCCGTGTGGCCGTCGCCCTCGTAGGTGAGGAGCTTGCCGGAGGAGAGCTGGTCGGCCAGGGACTCGGCCCAGTGGTACGGGGTGGCCGGGTCGCGGGTCGTGCCGGCCACGACGATCGGGGCGGCGCCCTTCGCCTCGATGCGGTGCGGCTCGCCCGTCGCCTTCACCGGCCAGTACGCGCAGTTCAGCGAGGCCCAGGCGAGGCCCTTGCCGAAGACCGGGGATGCCTTGTCGAAGTCGGGGAGTGACTTCTTCACCTCGTCGGGGGAGGTGAAGGCGGGCGGCAGGTCCAGGCAGTTCACGGCCGCGTTGGCGAACATGAGGTTCGCGTACGTTCCGTCGCCGTCGCGCTCGTAGTAGCTGTCCGAGAGCGAGAGGAGGCCCGCGCCGTCCTTGTTCTTCATCGCCGTGTCCAGCGCCGTGCGCAGCTGCGGCCAGGCCGCCTCGTCGTACATCGCGGCGATCACGCCCGTCGTGGCGAGCGCCTCGCCGAGCTTGCGGCCGTCGGGGTCCCCGGCGGGGATCGGCGCGCCGTCCAGGTCGTCGAAGAAGGACTTCAGGCGCTTCCCCGCGTCCTGGGGGTTCTCCGTGCCCAGCGGGCAGTCCGCCTGCCGCACGCAGTCCTTGGCGAACGACTGGAACGCCGTCTCGAACCCCGCCGTCTGGTCGCGGTTCATCCGCCGGGCCGACAGCGACGGGTCCATCGCGCCGTCCAGGACCAGGCGGCCGACGCGGTCGGGATAGAGCCCGGCGTACGTCGCCCCCAGGAACGTGCCGTACGAAGCGCCCACGTACGTCAGCTTCTCGTCGCCGAGCACCTCCCGCAGGAGGTCCATGTCGCGGGCGGCCTCGACCGTGGAGACATGCGGGAGCATCTCGGCGGACCGCTTCTCGCAGCCCTCCGCGAACTCCTTGAAGGAGGCGGTGAGTTCGCCCGTCTCGCGCGTGTCGTCGGGAGTGATGTCCGTCTGCGTGTACGCGTCCATCTGCTTGCCGTCGAGGCAGTTGACGGGCTCGCTGCGGGCCACGCCGCGCGGGTCGACGGCGACCATGTCGTAGCGGGCGCGGACCTCTTGGGGGTAACCGAGCGCCGCGTACGACTGGAGATAGCCGATCGCCGAGCCGCCGGGACCGCCCGGGTTGACCTGGAGCGAGCCGAGGCGCTTGCCGGGGCCCGTGGCCTTCTTGCGGGAGACGGCCAGTTCGATCTCCTCGCCGCCCGGCTTGTCGTAGTCCAGCGGCGCCTTCATCGTGGAGCACTCGAAGCCCGGGACGCCGCACTCGCGCCACTTCAGCTTCTGCCCGTAGAAGGGCACAAGCCCTTCCGGAGTCGCGCGGGGCAGCGCGGCCATGGACGCGTCCGCCGTCGAGCTCCCGGCCGAGCAGCCGGAGATCAGCAGACCGGCGGCCAGGAACACGGCGGCTGGGGTACGGAGTCCTCTGACGATGCGCATCAGGCGAGAGTAACCGTCCGCGATCACTCGGTCGCCCTAAGTGCTCGTATGGGTGACTTGGTCAACCTCCGGGCGGGAATGTCGCGTTCGCCCCTCCGAAGAGAGCCCCTCCGGAGGGGGCGTCTCCGGAGGCGGCCTCTCCGGAGGGGCCGGTCAGCCCGCGCGCAGCGCCATCGTCATCGCCTCGACCGCAAGGAGCGGGGCCACATTGCGGTCCAGGGCGGTGCGGCAGGCGCTGATCGCCTCGATGCGGCGGAGCGTGGACTCGGGTGAGGTGCCGCGCGCCATGCGCTCCAGCATGTCCTGCACCTCCGTGTTGGCGATGGCCACGCGGGAGCCGAGCTGCAGCGTAAGCACGTCTCTGTAGACACCGGTCAGGTCGATCAGGGCGAGGTCGAGGCTGTCGCGCTGGGTGCGGGTCCTGCGGCGCTTCTGCCTGTCCTCCAGGTCCTTCATCACGCCCGCCGTGCCACGCGGCATCCGGCCGCCCTTCTCCGCGCCGAGCGCCGCCTTCAGGTCGTCCGTCTCCTTCACGTCGACCTCTTCGGCGACCTGCTTCGCGTCCTCGCCCGCCGTGTCGATCAGCTCCTGCGCGGCCTTGAGGCAGCCGCCGATCTCCTCGACCCGCAGCGGCATCTTGAGCACGGCGGCCCGGCGCTCGCGCGCCCGCGGGTCGGTCGCCAGGCGCCGGGCGCGGCCGATGTGACCCTGCGTGGCACGGGCGGCTGCCGCGGCGACATCCGGCTCGATGCCGTCACGTCGTACGAGCACGTCGGCGACGGCGTCCACAGAGGGCGTGCGCAGCGTCAGATGGCGGCAGCGGGAGCGGATCGTGGGCAGCACGTCCTCCAGGGAGGGCGCGCAGAGCAGCCACACCGTGCGGGGCGCGGGCTCCTCGACGGCCTTCAGGAGGACGTTGCCCGCGCCCTCGGTGAGGCGGTCGGCGTCCTCCAGGACGATGACCTGCCAGCGTCCTCCGGCGGGTGAGAGCTGGGCTCGCCGCACGAGGTCGCGGGTCTCCTTCACGCCGATGGACAGCAGGTCCGTACGCACCACTTCCACGTCGGCGTGCGTACCGACCAGGCTCGTATGACATCCGTCGCAGAATCCGCAGCCGGGTACGCCGCCGAGCGCGCGGTCCGGGCTCGTGCACTGGAGCGCGGCGGCGAAGGCGCGGGCGGCGGTGGACCGCCCGGAGCCGGGCGGCCCGGTGAAGAGCCAGGCGTGCGTCATCTTCGACGCCTCGGGGGGCGCGGTGCCCGCGGCCACGGCGGTGACGAGGGCGTCGGCGTCCCGAGCGGCAGCCCCCAGCTGCTCACTCACCCGCTCCTGGCCCACCAGGTCATCCCATACGGCCATGGGTCACCGCCTCCGCCTTGCACTTTTCGCTGCCGGTTTCTCGCTGCCGGTTTCATTGTGGGGCAGCCCACTGACAACGCCCGCCGCTCGCGGTGCGGGCACCGGCACCGCAGTGCTCAGCGCCCGTTCCGCCCGCGGTCGTCCTCGTCGTCCCGCGAACCGAGCAACTCATCCGCCAAGGACGGCAGATCGTCCAGCGGAGTCTCCTCCGCCCAGTCGGAGCGCGGCCGCTGCCGGGGCGCGCCCTGCTCGTCGACCTGGGGCAGCTCGCGGGTCCGGTCGTTCCCGCCGGCAGGCGACGGGCGCTCGTCCCGGAAGTACCCCGGCGGCACCTTGTCCTCCCGGACCTGCGGCAGCACCGCCGTCTCGTCCACGGCCCCGGCGGGGGTCGGCGGCTGCGGCATCACCTCGGTGTCCTCAGCCCCGGAGGTCTGCGGGGTCACGACAGGCGTGGGCACGGTCGTCTCGTTGTCCGGCGCAGGAGCAGGAGCAGGGGCGGGAGCAGGGGCAGGAGCGGAAGCCGCAGCAGCGGAAGCCGCCGCCCGCGCGGAAGCCGCCTCGGCCTGAGCCGCGGCCAGCCTGCGCGCCTCCTCGGCCCGCAGCAACGCCTCCTCGGCCTTGCGCTGCTTCTCGATCCGCCGCGCCTCCGCCTCGGCCCGAAGCCGCGCCTCTTCCTCCGCCTCCCGGCGGCGCCGCGCCTCCTCGGCCGCGCGCACCTTCTCCTCGGCGAGCAGTCGCGCCTGCTCCTCCTCGGCCCGGCGCTTCGCCTCCTCGGCGCGCTGCCTGGCCTCCTCCGCCTGCCGCTCGGCCTCCAGGCGCTGCGCCTCCTCCAGCTCGCGGCGCGCGCGCTCCTCCTCCTCGGCGCGGAGCTTGGCGATCTGCTCCTGGCGCTCGCGCTCGATCCGCTCCTCCTCGGCCTTCCGCACGGCCTCTTCCTCGGCCTTGCGGCGCGCCTCTTCCTCGGCGGCCTTGCGGGCCTCCTCCTGCGCCTTCACCTCGGCCTCGGAGAGCGGAAGCACGAGGTCGAGCCGGTGCCGGATCACGGTGGTGACGGCCTCCGGCTCCTGCGCCGCGTCGACCACCAGGTAGCGCCCCGGGTCGGCGGCGGCGAGCGTCAGGAAACCGGACCGCACGCGCGCGTGGAACTCGGCGGGCTCCGACTCAAGACGGTCGGGCGCCTCCGTGAACCGCTCGCGGGCGGCCTCGGGGGACACGTCGAGCAGGCACGTCAGATGCGGTACGAGTCCGCCCGTTGCCCACCGGTTGATCCGGGCGACCTCGGTCGGCGACAGGTCGCGGCCCGCGCCCTGGTAGGCGACCGACGAGTCGATGTACCGGTCGGAGATGACCACGGCGCCACGCTCAAGGGCGGGCCGTACGACGGTGTCGACGTGCTCGGCGCGGTCGGCCGCGTACAGCAGCGCCTCGGCCCGGTGCGAAAGCCCGGCCGAAGACACATCGAGCAGGATCGACCGCAGCCGCTTCCCCACCGGGGTAGCTCCCGGCTCGCGCGTCACCACGACCTCGTGGCCCTTGGCCCGGATCCACTCGGCGAGCGCCTCGGCCTGCGTCGACTTGCCCGCGCCGTCGCCGCCCTCCAGGGCGATGAAGAAGCCCGTGCCTGCGGGTGCCTGCAGCGGGTCGTCGCCGCCGCGCAGCGCGTCGCGCAGATCGTGCCGCAGCGGTACGCCCTGCCGGTCGTCGACCTTGGCGAGCACCAGCGCGGCCACCGGCAGGAGCAGCGCGCCCACCAGCATCAGCGTGAAGGCGGCGCCTCCGTGGTCGAAGACGAACTTGCCGTTGACGAAGCGGTGCGGGCCGATCGCGGCGGCGACCACGGGGGCCACCAGGGCGCCCAGCGCCACGAAGAGACGTACGACCGCCTGGAGATGCTCGGTCGTGCGGGCCCGCCGGTAGTCCTCGACCTCCTGGTCGAGCAGCGCGTGCCCGGTGTTGGCGGCGATGCCCGCGGCCACACCGGTGAGCGCGAGGAGCAGCAGCACGGTCGTCACGTCGGGCACCAGGCCCGCGGCGAGCAGTGCGACGCCGGTGACGGCGATGGCGAGCGCGAGCAGCCGGCGGCGCGACAGCGAGGGCAGCACGGAGGGTGCCGTACGGATGCCGACGGCGGTGCCGCCGGTCAGCGCGAGGACGATCAGGCCGTACGTGACGGGCCCGCCGTCCAGGTCCTTGGCGTGCAGCACGGCGACGGCCACAGCGGCCGCGATGGCCCCGGCGATCGCGGCGCAGGCGGCGACGAGCAGCGGGATCGCGCCGGTGCGGCCCTTGTCGGTGCCGGCGCCGGTGCGCGGCCTGCGGAGCCCTTCGAGGGGGCTACGCGCGCGTGGCGTCTGCGTGGCGGGAAGTTCGAGGAAGTAGACGATCGACAGCGAGGCCGCGAAGAGCCCGGCGGCGACGAACGAGGCGAGCCCCGCCTGGTGCACCTCGAACCACTCGAGACCGGCACCGAGGAGGTTGCCGATCAGCGTGACGGTGACGAGCGCGGCGGCCGCGATGGGCAGCGCCACGAATCCCGTACGCAGCGACAGGCGCCGCAGCGCGTCCATGTGGTCCGGCAGCGGCCGTACCGTCGCGCCCTCCAGGGGCGGCGCGGGCAGCAGCGCGGGCGCCGCGCTCTCCCGGCACACCGTCCAGAAGCGCTCGGCGACGCCGATCACGAAGGCGGTGACAAGGAGCACCGCGAGCGCGTTCTCCGAAGTCCAGTCGATCCACAGCGGCGCGACGATCAGCAGCGCGGCCCGCAGACCGTCCGCCACGACCATCGTCCAGCGCCGGTCCAGCGGCCCGTCGGGCGAGGTGAGCGAGCTGAGCGGTCCGAGAAGCACCGCTCCGAAGAGCAGCGTCGCGAGAACGCGTGCTCCGAAGACAGCGGTTACGGCGAACGCGACCCCTCGGTACCCGCCCCCGAAGGCCGCCTCGGAGATCGCCGCCTGCAGGGCGAGGACCACCAGGACGAGGAGCGCGAGTGCGTCGCCGACACCGCCGACGAGCTGTGCGCTCCACAGCCGCTTCAGCTGCGGTGTGCGCAGCAACGCGCGGACGGCACGCTCTCGGGAATCTGCGACCAGGGCGTCGTCGGGGGCCGGGTTCCCGGCCGTTGGCTGCTCGGCACGCGTCATCCGTCCAGCCTATCTGGACGCACGGCTTCCCCGAGTGGCCGCCCGAACATACGCCCGCCTAGTTGCGGCACTCCGCACGCCAAACCCCACCCGGGCCGCCCCCGGTACGGGCAAGTACCCGCTCGCGTTGTGGGCAGGCGTTCCACACGGCGTACCCCACCCAGATCGCCCCCGTTGTGGGCAGACGTTCCACACGACCTATCCCACCCAGCCGCCCCCGTCGTGGGCAGACGTTCCACACGGCGCACCCCACCCAGACCGCCCCCGTTGTGGGCAGGCGTTCCGCACGGCGGAACGGGTGGGCACAACGCCCCGCTGCCGGGTACCGACAAACCAGGCGCCCGGCAAGGGAAACGTCAGTCCTCCGAAGCAGCAGCCTTACTAGAAGCCGCAGCCTTCTTCGCCGCAGCCGCAGCCGTAGCCGTAGCCGTCGTCTTCTTGGCGGCAGTCTTCTTGGCCGCAGTCTTAGAAGTCGCCGTCTTCTTGGCCGCGGTCTTCTTGGCGGCAGCCTTCTTCGCCGGAGCCTTCTTCGCCGCCTTCTTGGCGGTCTTCTTGGCCGGCCCCTTCGCCCGCTTCTCCGCGAGCAGCTCGTAGCCCCGCTCAGGAGTGATGTCCTCGACGGAGTCCGCCGCCCGCAGCGTCGCGTTCGTCTCGCCATCGGTGACGTACGCGCCGAAGCGCCCGTCCTTGACGACGACCGGCTTCCCGCTCACCGGGTCCTCGCCGAGCTCCTTCAGCGGCGGCTTGGCCGCGGCCCGCCCCCGCTGCTTGGGCTGCGCGTAGATCGCGAGCGCCTCTTCCAACGTGATGTTGAAGAGCTGCTCCTCGGTCTCGATGGACCGCGAGTCCGTGCCCTTCTTCAGGTACGGCCCGTAGCGCCCGTTCTGCGCGGTGATCTCGACGCCCTCGGCGTCGGCACCCACCACACGCGGCAGGGACATCAGCTTCAGCGCGTCCTCAAGCGTCACCGTGTCGAGCGACATGGACTTGAAGAGCGAGGCCGTCCGCGGCTTGAC
Organism: Streptomyces sp. NPDC059037; assembly: GCF_042740015.1. Lineage (NCBI taxonomy): Bacteria > Bacillati > Actinomycetota > Actinomycetes > Kitasatosporales > Streptomycetaceae > Streptomyces > Streptomyces sp. NPDC059037. Next base: position 18,393 of record NZ_JBHYIG010000088.1, on the reverse strand, counting down.
CGCGTTCTTGCCGGTCTTCGGAGTGCCCTCGGGGAGCACCTCGGTGACGTACGGGCCGTAGCGCCCGTCCTTGGCGACGATCTCGTGACCCGACGTGGGGTCGGTGCCCAGCGCGAAGTCACCGCTCGGCTTGGCGAGCAGCTCCTCGGCGTAGTCGACGGTCAGCTCGTCCGGCGGCAGATCGTCGGGCACATCGGCGCGCTGGTGGCCCTCCGCGTCCTTCTCGCCCCGCTCGATGTACGGGCCGTAGCGGCCGACCCGCAGCACGATGCCCTCGCCGACGGGGAAGGAGGAGATCTCCCTGGCGTCGATCGCGCCCAGGTCGGTCACCAGCTCCTTGAGCCCGCCGAGGTGGTCGCCGTCGCCGTTGCCCGCGCTGGAGGCGGCCCCCGCGTCGTCGCCCTCGCCGAAGTAGAACCGCTTCAGCCACGGCACGGCCTGCGCCTCGCCCCGCGCGATGCGGTCGAGGTCGTCCTCCATGCGTGCGGTGAAGTCGTAGTCGACGAGCCGCCCGAAGTGCTTCTCGAGCAGGTTGACGACCGCGAAGCTCAGGAAGGAGGGCACGAGGGCCGTCCCCTTCTTGAAGACGTACCCGCGGTCGAGGATGGTCCCGATGATCGACGCGTACGTCGACGGGCGACCGATCTCGCGCTCTTCCAGCTCCTTGACCAGCGACGCCTCGGTGTAGCGGGCCGGGGGCTTCGTCGCGTGGCCGTCGACCGAGATCTCCTCGGCGGAGAGCGCGTCGCCCTCGCTGACCTGCGGCAGCCTGCGCTCGCGGTCGTCCAGCTCGGCGTTCGGGTCGTCCGCGCCCTCGACGTACGCCTTGAGGAAGCCGTGGAAGGTGATGGTCTTGCCGGACGCGCTGAACTCGGCGTCGCGGCCGTCGGCCGCGGTGCCGCCGATCTTCACCGTGACGGAGTTTCCGGTCGCGTCCTTCATCTGGGAGGCGACGGTCCGCTTCCAGATCAGCTCGTAGAGCCGGAACTGGTCACCGGTCAGGCCGGTCTCGGCGGGCGTGCGGAAACGATCACCCGAGGGACGGATCGCCTCGTGCGCCTCCTGCGCGTTCTTGACCTTCCCGGCGTACGTGCGGGGCTTGTCCGGCAGGTAGTCGGCGCCGTACAGCTGCGTGACCTGGGCGCGAGCGGCGCCGATGGCCGTGTCGGACAGCGTCGTGGAGTCCGTACGCATGTAGGTGATGAAGCCGTTCTCGTACAGCTTCTGGGCCACCTGCATGGTCGCCTTCGCACCGAAGCCGAGCTTGCGCGAGGCCTCCTGCTGCATCGTCGTCGTACGGAACGGCGCGTACGGAGAGCGGCGGTAGGGCTTGGACTCGACGGAGCGGACCGAGAACCGGGTGTTCTCCAGGGCCGCGGCGAGCGCGCGTGCGTTCGTCTCGTCGAGGTGCAGCGTGTCGGACTTGAGCTGCCCGACCGAGTTGAAGTCGCGGCCCTGCGCGATGCGCTTGCCGTCGACCGTGGTGAGGCGGGCGACCAGCTGCGAGGGGTCGGACGCGTCACCGGTGCGGCCCGTGCCGAACGTACCCGTCAAGTCCCAGTACTCGGCGGAGCGGAAGGCGATGCGCTCGCGCTCACGCTCGACGACGAGGCGGGTCGCCACGGACTGGACACGGCCGGCCGACAGGCGCGGCATGACCTTCTTCCACAGGACCGGCGAGACCTCGTAGCCGTAGAGACGGTCGAGGATCCGGCGGGTCTCCTGGGCGTCGACCATGCGCTTGTTGAGCTCGCGCGGGTTGGCGACGGCCTCGCGGATCGCGTCCTTGGTGATCTCGTGGAAGACCATCCGGTGGACCGGGACCTTGGGCTTCAGGACTTCCTGGAGGTGCCACGCGATGGCTTCGCCCTCGCGGTCCTCATCGGTGGCGAGGAAGAGTTCGTCGGAGTCCTTCAGCAGGTCTTTGAGCTTCTTGACCTGCGCCTTCTTGTCGGAGTTCACGACATAGATCGGCTGGAAGTCATGCTCGACGTCCACGCCGAGGCGGCGCACCTCGCCGGTGTACTTCTCGGGCACCTCGGCGGCGCCGTTCGGCAGGTCGCGGATGTGCCCGACGCTCGCCTCGACTACGTAGCCGGGGCCGAGGTAACCCTTGATCGTCTTCGCCTTGGCAGGCGACTCGACGATGACGAGTCGGCGGCCGCCCTTTGCGGTCTCGCTGGTCGGGGACAACTTCGCTCTTCTCTCCGGATCGGTACTCGGTGGCCGTACCAGTACTCGGTGGCCGTACTGGCTGGCCTCGCTCGGTGCGCTTGAGTTGCGCCGTCGCTGCGGAGTGTGACGGTACATCCCGCCCCCGTGTCAAACGGGAAAAGCCCACAACGGCCACTCGAACGGTAACCCGACTACCGCCCTTCCTGCCGCCCGGAGTGGCGACCTGCCCTTTGACCACCGGCGGCGGGCCTACGGCCCGGTCCCGCCGCACATCCGCCGACATCGTCCGCGCGGCCACCGCCACCTACCGACACAGCGGGGTGAGGCATCACACTCACAGCCGGGTGAAGCACCACACTCCGAGCACCAGTGCGCCCGCTCCGGCGAGCACGGCGAGCGTCGCCGATGCGACAGGGTTCACACCGTGGGCGACGGGTGCGCGGTGTGCCACGCGTGCCCCGGTCCAGAGCAGCAGCCCGGCTCCGAACAGCGCGAACACCGTGCCCGCGAAGATCGCTGGCCCACTCTCCATGGCATTTCCTCCCCGTACCGACTTCCCGGCTTGGGAACTTGGCACGCCCGGGAAGCCGGGGCGCGAACCCCGGGTTAACGGCGGGCGCCCGGCGCGCGTCACCGCCGGCCCACACCGCTCCGTACACGCCTTCGGGCCCCGCCGGCAGACCCGACGGCGCCCAACTCGACCGGAACTCGTCGCCACGGAGCCTGTTCGCGCCGTACGCACCTTCTTGTGGACCACTGTGCGACGCCGCACGCCGCAGCACCGGTACCGACCCGATGCGGTCCCGGTTTTCCGGCGCTCTTCGGCACGCAAACCGACCCGATGGCCCAGCGCGGTCGCGGTCGCGTACGGGACCTGCCGTACCGCCATCGCCCGCAGGCGGCTACCCGCCTGGACGCATGGCGTGCTAGACCCCGGCCGGCTCCAGGAAGCCCTGCTCCACGAGCAGCCGGATCTGCGCGGGCGTGCGGTCCCGCAGCAATACGGGGTCCTCACCGACCAGTTGGGCGATGGCGTCGAGGATCCGCCCGGCGCTCAGCGACCCGTCGCACACCCCGGCGAAGCCCGCCCCCACCGTGTCCACCTTGGTGGCGCGCCGCATCCCGCGGTGCTGGCGCAGCACGACATGCTCCGGATCCTCGGCACCCGGCAGGCCGACCTGCTCCTGCACCACCTCGTCGGCGAGCTTGAAGTGCCCGGCGAGCAGCGCGGCGTCGTCGTGCGCCCGCAGGAAGTCCTGGCGCGCGAAGTGCGCCCGCACCGTCTCGCCGAGGGGCTGCTCGACGGGGTGCGGCCACTCCTCCACGGTCACCGACGGCTCGGCGCTCCCTGCGGCTGCAGCCGTCTTGCGCAGAGTGATCCAGCCGAACCCGACCGCGCGCGTCTTACGGGCGTCGAACTCGTCGAGCCACGCGTCGTACCGCGCCGCGTACTCCTCCGGATCCGTCCGGTGATCCCCCGCGTCCCGCAGCCACAGCTCGGCGTACTGCGTGATGTCCTGCACCTCGCGCTGCACGATCCACGCGTCGCACCCACGCGGCACCCAGGAGCGGAGCCGCTCGGTCCACTCCTCGCCGTCCACGTGCTGCCAGTTGGCCAGGAAGTGCGCGTACCCCCCTTCGTTCAGTCTTTCCCCCGCCTGCTGAACGAGCGACCGGCACAGATCGTCCCCGCTCATCCCGCCGTCGCGGTAGGTGAGCCGCGCCCCGGGCGAGATCACGAAGGGCGGATTGGACACGATGAGGTCGTACGTCTCCTCGCCCACCGGCTCGAAGAGCGAGCCCTCGAGCACGGTGGCGACGGGGGCCCCGGACAGCGCGAGGGTGAGCCGGGTGATGTGCAGCGCCCGGGGGTTGAGGTCCGTCGCGGTCACCCGCGTCGCGTGCTGCGCGGCGTGCAGCGCCTGGATCCCGGAGCCGGTGCCGAGGTCGAGCGCGCTCTCCACCGGCGTACGCACGGTGAGCCCCGCGAGCGTCGTGGACGCCCCGCCGACCCCGAGCACGACACCCTCGTCATGGCTGCCGATGCCGCCGGCACCGCCGACCGCGCACCCGAGGTCCGAGACGATGAACCAGTCCTCGCCGTCAGGACCGCCGTACGGCCGCACGTCCACGGTCGCCGCGAGGCCGCCGTCCGCCTCGGCCAGCCAACCGCTCTCCAGGAGAGCGTCGACCGGCAAAACCGCCGCCACGCGCGCGTGCGGCACGGTCCGCTGCAACAGGAAGAGCCGTACGAGCGTCTCCAGCGCCCCGTCACCACGCGTGGCCCGCAGCGCGGGCACGGTCTCGCTGCGCGCGAGCGCGGCATAGGCGGGCGCCCCAAGGAGTTCGAGCAGCCCATCAGCGGTGAAGTCGACCGCCAGCAGGGCTTCCCGCAACTGAGCGGCAACATCGAGACGATCGGACGAGGGCAGGGGGGCGCTAGCAATACTCACCCCCTCATTGTGACCCGCATCCACCTCTCCCCGCTGTGCACAGCCGGCCGCCCCCGCTGTGGGCAGGCGTTCCGCACGGCGGAACGGGTGGGCACAGCCCACAGCCGCCGGGCACCGACACAACGCAACGCTGCCCCGACGCCGGGGGAAACCCAGCTCCGGGGCAGCACAGCAAAAAAGAGGGTCCTAGGACGCGGAAGGCGTAGCGGAAGCCGACTTGCAGCTGTCCTGCTTGCTCATCGCCTTCCCCACCTCACCCTCCTGCAACTTCTCCAACGCCTCGTTCCCACTCTTGCTCAGCTTGTCCAACTCACCCGCGACGGACTTCAGCCCATCCGCGAAGTCCGCCTGGTTCTTGGTGTCGAGCCCGTCGACCTTCTTCTTCAGGTCGCCGTACGACTTGGAGATCGCGTTCAGCTCCTTGACCGCGTCATCGGTCTTCTTCTGACCCCCGTCGACCGGCGGGGCACCCGCGTCCTTCACCGCGGCGCCCATCGCCTTGTAGGCGTCGGACATGTCCTGGAACGCCTTGGAGTCGGTCTTCTGGACGTCCTCCGGCGAGCTGTTGTCCGACGTCTCCTTCTGGATCGCGGCATTGGCGTCAGCGATCTTCTTCGACTGCGGCTGCACCGAGTCGCAGACGTCCTTGGCCCAGGCGTCCAGCTCCTCGTTCCCGTCGTCGCTGCAGCCCGACAGCGCCAGTACCAGTACCGCACCGCCGGACAGTGCGGCAGCAAGCTTCTTGTTCACCGGATTGGTCCCTTCCATGGCTCTCGGCCCCGGAACTTACACGCCAACTGGGCTACAACCGCATGCCAGAGGTCCGTTACGCCCGCTATTAAAGCCATTTGCACCACACAAACAAGGCGAGAGAAGGCTCACCACACACACGACGGGCGGACGCCGCGTCAAAACGCGCCGTCCGCCCGCGTGTTGGGCAGGGTCTGACCCGGTGTTACGAGACCACGGCGGGGTCGGCCGAATTCGCCACCCGCTCCTCGCCTCCGTCCTCCTCGTCGCCCACGGCGATGCCGCGGCGCTTGGAGATGTACACCGCGCCGATGATGACCAGGATGGCAAGCACCGCGATCAGTGCCCGCAACCCGGCGCTGGCGTCGTCCCCGTAACTGAACTGGACGACCGCGGGCGCAATCAGCAGCGCCACCAGGTTCATCACCTTCAGCAAGGGGTTGATCGCCGGACCCGCGGTGTCCTTGAACGGGTCGCCGACGGTGTCACCGATGACCGTCGCGGCATGGGCCTCGCTGCCCTTGCCGCCGTGGTGACCGTCCTCGACGAGCTTCTTCGCGTTGTCCCACGCGCCGCCGGAGTTGGCGAGGAACACCGCCATCAACGTGCCCGTTCCGATCGCGCCGGCCAGGAACGAGCCGAGTGCGCCGACGCCGAGCGAGAAGCCGACCGCGATCGGCGTGAGCACGGCGAGCAGACCCGGCGTGGCCAGCTCGCGCAGCGCGTCCTTGGTGCAGATGTCGACGACGCGCCCGTACTCCGGTTCCTCGCTGTAGTCCATGATCCCGGGGTGCTCGCGGAACTGCCGCCGCACCTCGTAGACCACGGCTCCCGCCGACCGCGACACCGCGTTGATCGCGAGCCCCGAGAAGAGGAAGACGACCGCGGCGCCCAGGATCAGGCCCACCAGGTTGTTGGGCTGCGAGATGTCCATCACCAGGTTCATCGGGGCGCCGTCGCCGAGTTTCTCGCCGACGTCCTTGGCCGATTCCGCGATGGCGTCGCGGTACGACCCGAAGAGCGCCGCTGCCGCGAGTACGGCCGTGGCGATGGCGATGCCCTTCGTGATGGCCTTCGTGGTGTTGCCGACGGCGTCCAGGTCGGTGAGCACCTGCGCGCCCGCGCCCTCGACGTCGCCGGACATCTCGGCGATGCCCTGCGCGTTGTCGGAGACGGGCCCGAAGGTGTCCATGGCGACGATGACACCGACGGTGGTCAGCAGCCCGGTACCCGCGAGGGCCACCGCGAAGAGGGCGAGCATGATCGACGTACCGCCGAGCAGGAACGCCCCGTACACACCGAGCCCGATCAACAGCGCGGTGTAGACGGCCGATTCGAGGCCGATCGAGATGCCGGCCAGGACAACGGTGGCAGGACCGGTGAGCGAGGTCTTGCCGATGTCCTTCACCGGACGCCGGGTGGTCTCCGTGAAGTAGCCGGTGAGCTGCTGGATCAGCGCGGCCAGGACGATGCCGATGGCCACGGCGACGACCGCGAGGATCCGCGGATCGCCGTCGTGTGCCCTGATCGCCGCGTCCGTGACTCCGTCCAGATCCGCGTACGTGGACGGGAGATAGACGAAGACGGCCACCGCGACGAGCGCCAGCGAGATGAACGCGGAGATGAAGAATCCGCGGTTGATGGCGCTCATGCCGCTGCGGTCGGAGCGCCGTGGCGCCACCGCGAAGATCCCGATCATCGCCGTCACGACGCCGATCGCCGGGACGATCAACGGGAAGGCGAGTCCGGAGTCACCGAACGCGACCTTCCCGAGGATCAGCGCGGCGACCAGGGTCACGGCGTACGACTCGAAGAGGTCGGCGGCCATGCCCGCACAGTCGCCGACGTTGTCGCCCACGTTGTCGGCGATGGTCGCGGCATTCCTCGGGTCGTCCTCCGGAATGCCCTGCTCGACCTTGCCGACCAGGTCGGCGCCGACGTCGGCGGCCTTGGTGAAGATGCCGCCGCCGACACGCATGAACATCGCGATCAGCGCCGCCCCGAGGCCGAAGCCTTCGAGGACCTTCGGCGCGTCGGCGGCGTAGACGAGCACCACACAGGAGGCGCCCAGAAGACCGAGCCCCACCGTGAACATGCCGACGACGCCGCCCGTGCGGAAAGCGATCTTCATGGCCTTGTGCGATACGGCGGTGAGATCCTTTTCGGGTTCACCTTCCGCTGGGGTGGCCTCTCGGGCGGCGGCCGCCACACGGACATTGCTGCGTACGGCGAGCCACATGCCGATATAGCCGGTGGTCGCCGAGAACGCCGCACCGATCAGGAAGAAGATCGATCGGCCGGCACGCTGATTCCAGTCGTCCGCGGGCAGCAGCATGAGCAGGAAGAACACCACGACGGCGAATACGCCGAGAGTGCGCAACTGCCGGCCCAGATAGGCATTGGCGCCCTCCTGGATCGCTTTCGCGATCTTCTTCATGCTGTCGGTGCCCTCGTCGGCCGCGAGCACCTGGCGTACGAGCACCCAGGCGACCACGAGAGCCGCGATCGCGACGGCCGCGATGACCATCACGATGAGGCGGTTGTCGTCGGTCAGTACTGCGGCTGCGAAGGTTGAGGGGTGGTCAAACTGATGAGGGGTAGAAAGCCCCGCCATTCGTCCTCCTTGACGCTGGGGCTGAGCTCAAGATGTGGACGGATTGTAGGGAGCGGAACCTGATCAAAACAGAGCGCCGCAAACGGAATTGGCGCGAGATTGCTCCCCAGCAAATGATCGCGACCGCGGATTGCCCCCGAAAGCGGTAATGCCCCAAAACCGTTGACGGGGGTCGCTGGACCGATACGCCATTCGGCGCAAAGCCCGCGGCAAATGACCGGGACAATCCCCCGGAGAAATGATCAAAGTATGGATCGGTGCGGTGATCAAGCATTGATCAAAAAGAAAGGCCCTGCTCACCGGGTCGGGAGCAGGACCTTGAGGGACCGCGGCACCCCGCCGCGCGGGGCCGGCCGCGTGGCGTCAGGTCAGTGTCGCCGGAGTCGTGGGCCAGGTCATCCGAATGAGTCCGCCGGACTCGCCCGCGGTGACCTCCACGTCGTCCACGAGCCCGCTGATGACGGCGAGACCCATCTCGTCCTCGCCCTCGAGCTCGTCGGATTCGCCACCTGAGCCGGGCACCCGGTCACCGGGAGCCGAACGGGGGGCTTCGTCGCCCACTTCGATGGAGAACTGCTTCTCGTCCTCGATCAGCGCGACCCGCACCGGCGCGTCGACGCCGTTGCTCTGATGGAGACCGACGGCGCGTGTGCAGGCCTCGCCGACGGCGAGCCTGACCTCGTCGAGGACCGCCTCGTCCACCCCGGCCCTGCGCGCGACGGCCGCCGCCACGAGGCGGGCGGTCCTGACGTGCTCGGGCAGCGCGCTGAAGCGGAGCTCAACGGTGGCCATGCAATCCCCCTCGGACGTACGCGCGTGCTGTCAGAGGGCCGGGCCGAGGGCCCGGTCCCCTGCTTGTACTGCCACCCCGGGGCCGACCGACGGCCGGCCCGGGACATCCGACACTCAGTCGGTGGCCGCGACCGCTTCCTCGACCGAGGTGTGAATGGGGAACACCTTGGTCAGGCCGGTGATGCGGAAGATCTTGAGAATGCGCTCCTGGTTGCAGACCAGGCGCAGCGAGCCCTCATGGGCACGCACCCGCTTCAGGCCGCCGACCAGCACGCCGAGTCCGGTGGAGTCGAGGAAGTCCACGCCCTCCATGTCGACGACCAGATGGAAACTGCCGTCGTTCACCAACTCGACCAACTGCTCGCGCAGCTTGGGCGCGGTATACACATCGATTTCGCCACCGACCTCGACGACCGTACGATCGCCGACGGTACGGGTCGACAGGGACAGGTCCACGGATCCTCCAGCACCTTGCTATCGAGCGGTCATCCCTCGGGACACCTCGGCAGAGCCCCCAGGACGGATCGCCAGCCGCGATGGCATTCAATCACTTACCGGCAGGCGTGCACGACGCCTTGGGACCATTGTCCATCCCGCCAGTGACAGACTCGGTGCCGATGGCCAACTTTTCCCCTCCCGGCGAACCCTCCACGGGCGCCCCGGAACGCACGTCTCCACGGACGGTCCTGGACCGGCTCACCGCGGGACCGAGCCGTGCTTCGCGCGTCACTCATACGGAGCACTTGCCCCCGCGCGCGGCCCGCTATGCAGTCTGGCCCGATCGCATCCGTCCCGAGGTCATCTCCGCCGTCCAGGCAGCGGGCATCGAGCACCCCTGGGCCCACCAGGCACAAGCCGCCGAGCACGCCCTGGACGGCGAGTCGGTCATCGTCGCCACCGGCACCGCGTCGGGAAAGTCACTGGCCTACCTCACCCCCGTCCTCTCGGCACTCCTCGACGGCTCCGAGGCCCCCAACGGCCGCGGCTCGACCGCGCTGTATCTCGCCCCCACCAAGGCCCTGGCCGCCGACCAGCGCCGCGCCGTCCGCGAGCTCGCGGCCCCCCTCGGCAACGCGATCCGCCCCGCGGTCTACGACGGTGACACCCCCGTCGAGGAACGCGAATGGGTACGTCAGTACGCCAACTACGTCCTGACCAACCCCGACATGCTGCACCGCGGGATACTCCCGTCCCACCCCCGCTGGTCCGCCTTCCTGCGCGCCCTGCGCTATGTCGTGATCGACGAGTGCCACACCTACCGCGGCGTCTTCGGCTCGCACGTCGCCCAGGTCCTGCGCCGCCTCCGCCGGCTGTGTGCCCGCTACGGCTCCGATCCCGTCTTCCTCCTCGCCTCCGCCACCTCGGCCGAGCCCGCCGTCGCCGCCGAGCGCCTCACCGGACTGCCCGTGAAGGAGGTCGCCGACGACGCCTCGCCCCGCGGCGATCTCGTCTTCGCCCTCTGGGAACCCCCGCTCACCGAGCTGCACGGCGAGAAGGGCGCACCCGTCCGCCGCACCGCCACCGCCGAGACGGCCGACCTGCTGACCGACCTCACCGTCCAGGGCGTCCGCTCGGTCGCCTTCGTACGCTCCCGGCGCGGCGCCGAACTGATCTCGGTCATCGCCCAGGAACGCCTCGCCGAGGTCGACCGCTCCCTCACCCGCCGCGTCGCCGCCTACCGGGGCGGCTATCTCCCCGAGGAACGCCGGGCCCTGGAGCAGGCGCTGCACTCCGGGGAACTCCTCGGCCTCGCGGCCACCACCGCCCTCGAACTCGGCGTGGACGTATCGGGGTTGGACGCCGTCGTCATCGCCGGCTATCCCGGGACGCGCGCCTCGCTCTGGCAGCAGGCGGGGCGTGCCGGACGCTCCGGGCAGGGCGCGCTCGCCGTCCTCGTCGCCCGCGACGACCCGCTGGACACCTATCTCGTCCACCACCCCGAGGCTCTGTTCCAGCAGCCCGTGGAGTCCACCGTCCTCGACCCCGACAATCCGTACGTCCTCGCGCCCCACCTCTGCGCGGCGGCCGCGGAACTTCCCTTGGTCGACGAGGACTTGGCCCTTTTCGGTCCCGCCGCCGAGGAGCTCCTCCCGCAACTGGAGGCCGCGAAGCTGCTGCGCCGCCGCACCAAGGCCTGGCACTGGACCCGCCGGGAGCGGGCCGCCGACCTCACCGACATCCGCGGCGGGGGCGGCAGCCCCGTCCAGATCGTCGAGGAGGGCACCGGCCGACTGCTCGGCACCGTCGACGCCTCCGCCGCGCACACCGCCGTGCACGAGGGCGCGGTCCACCTCCACCAGGGGCGTACGTATCTGGTGCGGCACCTCGATCTGGAGGACTCGGTGGCCCTGGTCGAGCAGGCCGAACCGCCCTACTCCACGACCGCCCGCGACACCACCGCCATCGCCATCCTGGAGACGGACGTCGAGATCCCCTGGGGCGAGGGCCGCCTCTGCTACGGCTCCGTCGAAGTCACCAACCAGGTCGTCTCCTTCCTGCGCCGCAAGCTGATCACCGGCGAAGTCCTCGGCGAGACCAAGCTGGACCTGCCGCCCCGCACCCTGCGCACCAAGGCGGTGTGGTGGACGGTCACCGAGGACCAGCTGGACGCCGCCCGGATCAATCCGGAGATCCTCGGCGGCGCCCTGCACGCCGCCGAGCACGCCTCCATCGGCATGCTGCCGCTCTTCGCGACGTGCGACCGCTGGGACATCGGCGGGGTCTCCGTGCCGCTGCACCCGGACACGCTCCTGCCGACCGTCTTCGTGTACGACGGCCATCCCGGCGGCGCGGGCTTCGCCGAGCGGGCCTTCCACACGGCCCGCGAGTGGCTGACGGCCACCCGGCAGGCCATCGCCTCCTGTGAGTGTGACGCCGGCTGCCCGTCCTGCATCCAGTCCCCCAAATGCGGCAACGGCAACGACCCCCTCCACAAACGCGGCGCGGTCCGCCTCCTCTCGACCCTCCTCAGGGACGCGCCGGCTGCCTGACAGCTGAGTCGCGCGCGGCGGCGCAAGGTTCGCGCCCGGATCGGGCTCGGGCGCGTCGGCTGTGGGTGACTCCGGATCGGGTACCTCCGGGGCTGCCCCCAGGGCAGGTACCTCCGGCGTCGGCGCTACCGGACCCGCCGGCCCCGCCCGCGATCTGACCTCCGACACGAACGGCCCGAAGTCCGCCGCCGCGGTGACGTCCGAGATCTCGCCGTGCACCGCGCACCGCACGATGCGCGTCCCCTGCGCCTCGGCTACCCGCCCGGCCCGCGCACACGCCCCGGAGCGCCCCTCCATCCAGTGGTCCGCCGCCGCGAGCGCCGCCAAGTCGGCCGCGCCGCCCGCCCGATGACGCGCGACGATCACCTGCCCCATCGCCAGAACCGCGCCGCAGATCACACACAACACGGCCATCACGACGACTACCCAGACGGTGGCGGCGCCACGGTCCGACACGGCGGTGGCGGCGCCACGGTCCGACGGGGCCGTGGCGGCACCCCGACCCGAAGCGGCGGCCGCGGTGCCGACCGGCCGCCGGGAAGCGCCCGTGCCGGCCTCGCCGCTCCTCACGTCCCCACCCCCACCGTCTCCTCCGCCAACGCCACCGCCTCCGAACGCAGCCGCAACCCGAGCCCCAGCGCTTCCGGCCCCGGCGAGTTGGCCACGACCGCCACGCGGACCAGGTCGCCGTCCCGTCGCACCGCCACCGACGCACCGCGCGGCGCCGCCTGGCGGGCCGCCGCCACGGCCGCGCTCTCGGGGTCCTGCCGGGCCATCGCGCGAGCCCCGGCCCGCGCCGCGTCCACGCACTGGATCTGCGCGGACGCGGTCAGCAGCGCCCAGACCAGCGCCATCGTGAACAGGACCAGCGTCGGCAGCACCACGGCAGCCTCAGCGGTCACGAACCCCGCGTCTCGGTCCCGATCCCGCGCCCGAAGCGAGCGCCACACCTTCCGCCCACCCGGAGCCCTCTCAGAACTGGACATCGAGGGCCTTCTCCACGACCGCCTGCAGCGCCGCCCTGACCTGCCCGCTCGTCACCACCTTGTAGAGCAGCCCGGCGAACCCCACCGCCGCGATCAGCCCCATCGCGTACTCCGAAGTGACCATCCCCGAGTCCCCACGCACCGCACGCACCCCGCGTCGCAGCCCCCGCGCACACACCTGTCCCCACATCTCAACCCCCATGAAAATTCTGTCAGTTCGGTATATTCCGCCTGCCGCTCAGCCCTTCAGCAGGCCCTCCGCAAGGCCGATCACCACCGGCAGCACCCCCACCGCGACGAACGCGGGCAGGAAGCACAGCCCCACCGGCGCCGTCATCAGCACGCCGGCCCTGCGCGCCGCCGCCATCGCCGCACGCCCCCGTTCCGCCCGGCAGTCCGCGGCGAGGCGCGTCACCGGCTCCGCCGCCGGAGCCCCTGACTCGCCCGCCCGTTCCAGCAGGCCGGCCAGCGCCCCCGCGCCCGGTATCGCGGCCAACATCCGCCAGGCATCGGCTGGTTCGCTCCCGAGCCGCACCTCCGCCGCCCCGCGTGCCAGGCGTTCACCGACCGGCCCCTTCAGCGCCTCCCCGACGGCTTGCGCAGCCACCACGGGCCCCGCGCCCGCCGCGACACAGGCCGCCAACAGATCTGCCGCCAAGGGCAGTTGCCGAGAGGCCTCCGCGGCGTCGAACTCCGGGACGGCCTCACCCCGCCCGCGCCACCACCGCAACACCCCGTATCCCGCGCCCAACCCCAACAGAGCGCCCGGAACCCCTCCGACCAGCACCCACCCGGCACTCACCGCACCGGCCGCCGCGAGCCATCTCCGCAGCGCTTCCCGCCGCCAGGGCCAAGCCCGCGCCGGACCACTGGAGGCAGGCACCCCCAGCACCACCCCCGTCCGGCACCGCACCGCCCGCTCCCGTCGCGCCGCCAGCACCGCCGACGCCAGCCACAGGACGGCCACGGCTCCCCACACGGCCACCCCCAGCTTGTGGACAACCACGTTCATCGCTCCTCCGTCCCTCGTACGATCCGCAGCGCCCACCACACGCCCGCGCCCTCCAACGCCCCGCCCACCACCAGGCACCCGAGCCCCGCCCCCGTGTGCAGCAACACCCGCAGCGGTGCCGCGCCGAGTGCGCTGCCCATGAGCAGCCCGAGCACGGGCAACCCGGCGAGCATCACCGCCGTGGACCGGGCTCCCGCCAACTGGGCCCGCAGATCGGCACGTTGGTCGCGCTCCGACCGCAGCGCGCCCTCCAGCCGTTCGAGCCCCGCCGCGAGCCCGGCGCCGCGGTCCACCGCCACCCGCCAGCACGCCGCGAGCCCCAGCAGCCCCTGCGCCCCCGGCTCGCGCGCGGCCGCCTCGAGCGCCCCCGGCACGTCACCGCCGAACCGCGCCGCCGCGAGCACCGCGGCCCGTGCCTCCCCCAGCCCTGCACCACCCCCGGCATCGGCATCCGGACCACCGACCGCGGCCTTCAACGCCTCGCCCGGCTGCCGTCCCGCCCGCACCTCGCCCGCGAGCGTTCCGCACAGCGCGATCACCTCGGCGGCCCGCCGCTCCCCCGCGATCCGCGCGTCCCGGGCCCGCCGCACCCGCCGTATCAACGGCACTCCCCCGGCGCCCACGACCAGCGGCACCACGGACTCCCCGAGGAGCGCGACCACCGCCCCGCCCGCCAGGCACCACCACTCGTGCCGCACCCGCCCGCTCGCCGCGGCCACCGCCCGCCACCACGCCGAACCGTCCGGCACCGCAGAACCGCAACCGAGCACCACCCTCGCCCGCCGCAGCGCCCGATCGCGCCCGGCCAACAGCCAGGCCGCACCTCCCGCGCACAGCGCCGCCGCCCACACCGGCGCCACCACCCCCACCGTGCTCACCGCGCACCCCCGAGGAGCCCGTCGAGCCGCTCCCAGCCGCGCTCCCGTACGAAGGAACGCTCGCCCCACCGCAGCGCCGGCACGGTCATCACGAAGCCCGACGGGTCGCGCTCCAGGACATGCACCTCGGCGATCCGCCGCCGCCCTGTCCGGTCCCGTACGAGATGGAGGACCACGGACAGCGCGGCCGCCAACTGGCTGTGCAGCGCCGCCCGGTCGAGCCCCGCCGCCGTCCCCAGTGCCTCAAGCCGCGCGGGCACATCCCCCGCCGCGTTGGCATGCACCGTGCCGCAGCCGCCTTCATGGCCCGTATTCAGCGCGGCCAGCAGATGGACCACCTCGGCGCCCCGCACCTCGCCCACGACGAGCCGGTCGGGCCGCATCCGCAGGGCCTGCCGCACCAGGTCGTCCAGGCCCACCTGTCCCGTGCCCTCCTGGTTCGCGGGCCTGGCCTCCAGGCGCACCACATGCGGGTGGTCGGGGCGCAGCTCCGCCGAGTCCTCGGCGAGCACGATCCGCTCCCCCGGCCCGACCAGGCCGAGCAGCGCGCTCAGCAGCGTCGTCTTGCCGGAGCCCGTCCCGCCACTGATCAGGTACGAGAGCCTCGCGTCGAGCAGCGCCCGCAGCACCCGGTCCCCGCCCGGCGGCACCGTGCCGGCCGCGACCAGTTCCGCGAGGGTGAAGGCCTTGGGCCGTACGACACGCAAGGAGAGGCAGGTCGAGCCGACGGCGACCGGTGGCAGCACCGCGTGGAGGCGGGTGCCGTCCGGGAGCCGTGCGTCCACCCAGGGCCTCGCGTCGTCGAGTCGTCGCCCCGCCACGGCCGCGAGCCGCTGTGCGAGCCGCCGCACCGCCGCCGCGTCCTCGAAGAACACGGTGGTCAGCTCCAGGCCGCCGCCCCTGTCCACCCACACCCGGTCGGGAGCGGACACCAGCACATCGGTCACCGAGGCGTCCGCGAGCAAGGACTCCAGTGGCCCGGCGCCCACCAGCTCCGAGCGCAACTGCGTGGCCGCGCCGAGGACTTCCGCGTCGCCGAGCACCCTGCCCTGCGCCCGGAGTGCCTCGGCGACCCGGGCCGGGGTCGGCTCGGTGCCGCTCTCGGCGAGCCACTGGCGCACTCCGTCCAGCATCCTGGCCCCGACGACGGCGCTCATGAGCCGCCTCCGGTGGCGTCGACGGGGACCCGCTCCCAGAAGGCCGTACAGAAGCGCGCGAGCGGCCCCCGTGCGACGCCTCCTGGTGGCATGCCCCCGGCCTGCGCCGCCAACAGTCCGGCTTCTCTGGGAAGTTCACCCACCAGTGGCAGCCCGATCAGCCTGGCGACCTCTTCCGCGTCGAAGCCGCCGAGGCCGCCGAAGCCGCCCGCACCCGCCGGACCGCCGGCGCCACCTCCGACCACCACTCGCAGGTCCCGCAGCACCATCCCCACCGCCGACGCGACCCGTCGCGCCCCTGCCACCGCGCGCAGCTCCGCCGGAACCACAAGGAGCCCCAGGTCGACCTGGGCCAGCGCCTCGGCCACTCCTTCGTCCACCCGGCGCGGCAGGTCCACGACCACCACGCCGCCCCGCCGGCGGGCCGCCGCGATCACCGCCCTCATGGCATCCGGCGGAATGACCACCGCATCGCCCCGGTCCCAGCTGAGGACGCGCAGCGAGTGCAGCTCGGGCAGCGACTCTTCGAGGGCGCCACCGCCGACCCGTCCCCTGGACTGGGCGAAGGCGGGCCAGCGCAGCCCGTCGGCCGATTCGCCGCCCAGGAGCAGGTCGAGCCCGCCGCCGAGCGGGTCGGCGTCGACGAGCATCGTGCGCCGCCCCGCGCGGGCCGCCGTGACCGCCAGCGCGCAGGCCAGTGTCGACGCGCCGGCGCCACCGCTCCCGCCGATCACCCCGACGGTGAGCGCGGGCCGCCCCACGCCCTCGGCCACGTCGGCGATGCGGTCCACCAGCCAGCGCTCGCCGTCGGGCAGGACGAGGACATGGTCGGCGCCGATCTCCACCGCGCGCTGCCAGACCCCGGAATCATCCTGATCCCTGCCGACCAGCACGACCCCGCGCCTGCGCGCGGCCCCCCGCACCCGGTCCACCGCGTCGTCCCCGACCAGCACGAGCGGGGCGGCGTCCCAGCCGCCTCTGCGCTCCGGCACCCCGTGCTGCACCTCGGGTCGCGCGCCCGCCGCGGCGCACAGCCGCAGCAGGTCGTCCAGCAGGTCCACATCTTCCGTGACGATCAGCGGTCCGCTCTGCCGTCCGTCGGACTGCGGCGGCCTGTCGTCCGTAATCACTCCAGCCACGATCTCCTGCCCCCTCTCACTCCAAGCCCCGTGAATGCCGCGTTCCACATCGGCGAAGAACCGGCCAAAGCAATCCGGCCATGAACTTCGCGTGCAGAACGAGCGGAATCAGCGTGCAGCGATCCCGGAAATCGTGTGGATCTTGGTCAATTACTGTGGACAAGACGTGGGCTGTGAATATCCCCTTCACCCATACCGGTGACATCCCGAAGACTTCCGCAGTGCAGCCTGACGGCTACGCACAGTGACGAATCACGGGCAAGCGAAAGGGCCGCCGAATCGGCGGCCCAGACGCGTCACGTGATCGGATCGGAGTCGTACGAAGCCCGTAAAACCCATCCGGACATGCGACGACCCCCGCCGGGGGGGAGAGCGGGGGTCGTCCCCACGGTCCGACTCGGGGGGGGAGGAGCCAGACCGGGTTAGCACGGTCGCGAACGATCCGTGACTTCCATGGTGTACCCGAGAGCCTTCTCAGGCAAACCCACGCGCCTCACCTTACGCCGAATGGTGGGCGCCTATGCTCGGGCTCGTGGAAAACCACTCCTTGCCTCGCACAGCCGCCTTCTTTGACCTGGACAAGACGGTCATTGCGAAGTCGAGCACTCTCACCTTCAGCAAGTCGTTCTACCAAGGCGGCCTGATCAACCGCAGGGCGGTACTCCGGACCGCCTATGCGCAGTTCGTCTTCCTCGCCGGCGGCGCCGATCACGACCAGATGGAGCGGATGCGCGAGTACCTGTCCGCGCTCTGCCGCGGATGGAACGTGCAGCAGGTCAAGGAGATCGTCGCCGAGACGCTGCACGACCTGATCGACCCGATCATCTACGACGAGGCAGCGTCCCTCATCGAGGAGCACCACACCGCTGGCCGCGACGTCGTCATCGTCTCCACATCGGGCGCCGAGGTCGTCGAGCCGATCGGGGAGCTCCTGGGCGCGGACCGGGTGGTCGCCACCCGAATGGTCGTGGGCGACGACGGATGCTTCACGGGCGAGGTGGAGTACTACGCCTACGGCCCCACCAAGGCGGCCGCCATCAAGGAGCTCGCGGTCTCCGAGGGGTACGACCTGGACCGCTGCCACGCCTACAGCGACTCGGTGACCGACATCCCGATGCTGAAGTCCGTCGGACATCCGCACGCGGTCAACCCCGATCGCGCGCTGCGCCGCGAGGCCGTCTCGCGCGGGTGGCCGATTCTCGACTTCCACCGTCCGGTGCGGCTCAAGGAGCGGCGGCAGAAGCCGTCCCGTCCGGCGCTCGTGGCGGTGGCCGCGGTGGGCGCGGCGGCTGCCACAGCGGGTCTCGTCTGGTTCGCCAGCAGGCGCCGGACACCCCGCGCCCGATTCACCCTTATTTGAACCTAAAAGTAAAGAAGTAGGGCCAGGACTTCCGCTTACCCCAGGACAGGAGTACAAAGGAGTCAACGGCCCGCGAGACCAAGGACC